>JANMIM010000474.1:0-3562 GCA_031375795.1 Bacteroidota bacterium | reverse complement strand
TGACCATGCCAAGATAGCATGACATTCGGTTTTTCCATGCTACTGGCAATCATCCCGATAAGCATAAAGTCTATCGTCCACATGTCAAAGCTCATGCGGATGGTGCGTAAGCGACCTTTCTGGGGACCAATTTCGGCCTCCTACTCCTCTACCCCACTGGCGATTGCTGATAGATTGATGCTCCTAGATCAAGAATTCTCGAATAGTTCCGGCGTTCGTGCCAACTTGCTGCGAGATTCACATAATATGGTCAAAATCTTCAAAGTATTTGGATTTCGTGATTTTTTGAGGAAATTGTGCCTGCAACCAATGCGACCTTCGATTTGCCTCTAAAGCCTTGACCTTGAAGTCAAACAGAAAAAAATTCTTGCAACAATTGGCCGCAGGCTCTGCTTGGGCGGCCTTGGGGCTGGGTGGCAAAATCTGGGGCGAATCCGTGTCCCCACTCGCCGATCTCAAGGGCAAATTGTTGGCTAGCAGCTCAGACGAGGACTTCTGGACCTCCGTGCGCAAGCAATATGACCTGCCTGCAAATATCTACCTGAACACAGGCACCCTCGGCCTGATGCCGAGATCGGTGATCGCCGAGATCAATGCCCGGATGCTCAGCCTGAGTCAAGGACGCTACGCGATCGACGAAAGCCCCCGGCAGGCGGTCGCCCGATTGTTTCATGTGGGTCCCGAGTCGATCGCCCTCACCCACAACACCACCGAGGGCATCAATATTGTCGCCCAAGGCTTGAAATTGAAACGGGGAGACGAGGTCATCATCACCGACCACGAGCACGTCGGCAATGCCTTGCCATGGCTCAACCGGGCAAGGCTCACCGGCATCAAGCTACGGGTGCTCAGCCCCGGCAGCACCGCCACCGAGACCCTCGACCGCCTCTCTGCACTCATCACCCGACGCACGCGTGCATTCGCCTTGCCACACATCACCTGCACGGTCGGCACCGTGCTCCCGATCAAGGAAATCTCCAAACTCGCCAGCGAACGCGGCATATTCTCGTTTTTTGACGGCGCTCACGGCCCTGGGATGCTCTTCCCCGACCTTCAGGACATCGGTTGCGATGCCTACGCCAGTTGCGGTCACAAGTGGCTCGGTGGCCCGGCAGGTACGGGCATGCTCTACCTGAAGCCCGAATTGCTTTCCAAGGTCGAGGCCATCATGGTCGGCGCCTATTCCGACACGGGTTGGGAGCTCAACGCTCAAAATCAAACCATGTCGCCCCTCGTCGACACAGCGCATCGCTATGACTACGGCACCCAAAATGCAGCGCTGTCCATGGGACTCAAGTCGGCCATCGAATTCAATGTAAGCATCGGCGTCGACAAGATCAAGGAACGCATCCATAGCCTCGCCGGCTACTTGCAATCCAAATTGCAGGAACGCTCCTACATCGAGATGCTCACCCCGACCGAGGAGCAATCCCGCAGCGCCATCATCGGGTTTCGCGTCAGAGGCCGCAACATCCAGCAAATCGAGCAAACCTCACTGCCCAAAGAATTCAGGATCAGGCTGGTGGCTGAATCTGGCCTGCAATCCGTGAGGATCTCCACACATATCCACAACAACCACGAGGACCTGGATCGCTTGCTCGATGGCCTCGACCGACTCGTGAGGATCTGATCACCACCTGCTTGCCGACACGCCAACAAAAAAAGGGGACGCAGATGTCCCCTGGTTCGGTATGAAAAACCGTCGCTATCAAATCTTGAGCAACTGCCGGTTTACATTCTGATCGCCGGCCCGCAGGTTGAGCAAATAGATGCCCGCTGGCAATGCCTGGATGTCGATGGTTTTCCTCGGCTCCATGAACCGCAACCAAGTGCCCTCATATATCACCTTGCCATTGATGTCATAGAGGGTAAGCTCCAGGTTCTCAGTGCCTGCCTTGTCCACCACGAGCGTGATCGTCTCCGAGGCGGGATTGGGATAGACCTTGAGTTCAAATCCAGACAATAGAATCGCTTCCTCGTGGTTCAGCAGTTCGGATTTGGATGCATCGGTGTGGGTCGTCGCGTGGGCCCTGAGGGTGTCGATCGCGATGGGCGGCTCCTCGATCAGCGGCTGTTTTTGGATGATCGGTTCTTCTTTGATGGGCTCCGCAGGCTCATAGCGCAGGCCACCCATGATGTGCAGCTCCTCCATCGAGATGTCTTGCCTATGTGGTCGGCCGCCGTTCACTTGCAGCGTCCCCCAACCTTGCTCGGCGCGGTCATTGGAGGCAGAAACGGAATAGGTGCCATTTGGAAGGTGCTTGAAACGGTACATGCCATTGCCGTCGGCATGTGTCTGGGCGACAAATCCATCCTCATTGCTGAGCGAAATGGCAGCTCCCGAGGCCGGTTTTCCGTCGGCATCCCTCACTTGCCCAAAAATCTCTGACTCGGCAGTGCGCTCAGGGACGTAGGCAACCTTGCCCATGAGTTGTTTTTGTGCCTGCGCCTCAGAAGGAAACATCATGGAAAATGCGGCGAGCAATGCCAAGGCAAACATCTGTATGGACTTCAAGGCCCCCATCCTCACCAAAGGACGCTGGGCGCGCAGGCTGGGACGCGGCGCGACGACTTGGCTGATGCGCACACGGCCGCAAACATCGCCTGCTTCCTGCTCATAGATCGCCTTCATTTCTGCGTGGCTCTTTTGGGTGAAATCCACGACGCAACGTTGGCAGGAAGCGCAAAAACGTCCCTGGGTTTCTGCGGTCATCTTGTCCCAGTTTTCGTGGCAGGGCTCTGCGATTTTGAAGATTCCGATCTTTTCCATGTTCTTTTTTCAGTGTTTGACAGATAGGTGAATGCAGGCGAGACATTCCACAAACATTCCTGAAAAAAAATGTGCTTAACGAGAACACTACCGGTAAACTGTGTTGCCTAAGGGTGCGCCGTGGCGCATTACACACTTTGTGATTGATAGCGTATTCGACGCTTTTTTCACTCCCTTTGGCCGTCATCCTGGAAGGATCTTTAAGCAACCCGACAGAATTTCGGGTATCGGAAAATTTGGAAACCAAGGCTCTTTCGAGAGCGACCTTGACTGGTAATCATCCGGATAGTCATCGAAAAATCTGCTGATCGGCAACTTCACCAGTCCCCCGTTCCCCAGTAGACACAAGCTGGCGCGGCACCTTCTGATGGAATGACAAAACCCCTAATAAGCTGATCGAGTCCAAGACCTCTGGTGCGCCGAGGCGTGACGATCGACCATTTGCCTCCGGCAAGCGAGAATAGGCTTCGATTGTCGGAGGCAAATGATCAGTAGTCCGCCAGCCAAAGCCCGCAGACTCACACTTTTTGCTTTCCGGCCTGTGACGGCAACCGCCCGTTGCGGTCACGCAGCCCATGCCAAATGTGGAGGCATGGAAAAATCGGCGGCAGAAATTCCCACAAATGGATCGGCAGCAGCTTGCTTTCACCCGTCGGGTTCGCGGCGCTGGGCCAGGCAAGAAACCCAGGCTGCTTCTCAAAATAGTCTCGTGCACGCAGATTGGCGTCGCGCTCCACGGGGTGGTCGCTGTGGATGCCATGCCCGTGCGCACTCAAGAGGCTCGCCCAGCCA
>JANMIM010000442.1:0-3366 GCA_031375795.1 Bacteroidota bacterium | reverse complement strand
TGTATTTCATGGAGTCGCTTGGCCAGGTTGGCAGCGGTCTCTTCGTTGAGGCGATCGAGGTATTCGGTCGTCGTGATGACGCCATTTTCCAGCTGGGAGGATGCGATGTCCTTGATCTTCCCACGCAGCTTGATCATGTCGTCGTCTTGCTGCAGCAGTTTGCGCAGCTTGTCCAGATCCTCCTCCACTTGGATGAGGCCGAGGTTCGTCTGGCGCTCAAATGCCTCTCGCTGCATCTTCACCAACTCCTTTTGTAGGGCCAATGTTTCTTTTTCGACTTTGCCCGCCCCCCAATCGTAAATGTCCCAGGTGAGCCGCGCTCCCACGACAGCCCAAGGTTGGAAGCGCGTGTCGAGCATGTTGAGACCCGGCCTGCCATAACCGAGCTGGCTGAAGGCAAATACCCGTGGGCGGTATTTGGCATCCACGGCGGACACACCGAGGTCGACGGCACGATTTTGCAAGGAGAAGAGGTGCAATTCGGCGCGGGCCACGACGGGCTTGTTGGGAAGTTCGCGGGACGAGGGCCATTCAAATTTTGCGTCTGCAGGGATCGTGAGCCCGGTCCACTCGCCGAGCATGCGGGCGATGGATTGCTGCTGCGCCTTGGCCTCTGTCTGCAGCTGGGCATTCTTGATCAGTTCGGCCTCCAGCAGCCAAGCGTTGCTTTCGAGCATCACGCCGTTGGCGATGGCGCCCTGGGCTTGCTTGAGTTTGTTTTCGACGGTGGAGCGCACGAGGGCGAGTTGCTCGAGTTGCGCTTGGATGAGATGGGCCGAGAAGAAAAGGAAATCGACTTGCTCCTGTGATTTTTGGAGGCTCACTTCTATCTTTTGCTGCTCGACCTCTTGTTGTGCAGCCTTCAGGTCGAGCTGCTTGCCCATGATGCCGCCGTCCCAAACCACTTGGTTCACGTCGATGTAGGCCTTGTACTGGTCGCGCGGCTGTGCCTTGATGTCGATGCCAGGCACGTTGATGGTGGTGACGGCAGATTGCCAAGAGGCCTGCAGGCCAAAGTTGAGCTTGGGAAAGAGCAAGGTCTTGAGTTTTTCCAATTCGAGGTCATAGCCTTGCTTGGAGATGGCCTTTTGTTTGAACTCGGGATAATTTTCCTTGGCTGCCATCCTCAACTGGGCAAGGGAATAGCCGTCTTGTGCCCGTGCGATCGACAGGGACAGGAGCAGGATCAAGAGGCTGGAGCATATTGTTCTCATTGTGGCATGCATAGCGCTGTCTTGGAGGCGGTCATTTTTCAAGTGAGATGGCGTGGATGATAAACTGGGCGACCTCGGTCTTGCGCGCCTTCACGAATTGATCAAATTCGTGGTTGCCCATCTTGTGCATCACCTGGATCATGGGCTGTGCCAGAAATGGGAAGATGGACATCGACATCATGTTCACGATCAGCTGCCTGGGGTCCACGGGGCGGATGCGGCCGGCGGCGATCTCTTGCTCCACTTGCTTGCAAAACACCGAGAGCTCAGGCACTTGGTGGTGCTTGCCGATCTTGTTGATGAATCGGTCTGGGTGGTTGGAGATCTCGCGAATGACGAACTTGGGCAGGTAGGCGTTACGGGCCATCATGCCGATGTAGGTCGTGCAAAAGATGTCGATTTTTTCCAAAAGCGGGCGTTCAGAGTTGAGTACCTCGGCGATGCGACGCACCATGGCATCAAAAGCGATGCCAAAGACGCGGTAGAAAAGTGCATCCTTGGACCTGAAATAGTAGTGCAGCAGCCCTTTATTGATCTGGGCGGTGTCGGCGATTTCCTGCATTCGGGCCCCGTCGAAGCCCTTTTGCTGAAAAATGTGGCGCGCAGCCTCCAAGATTCTGAACTCGGTGTTTTCTTTTTCTGAAACGACCATAGATTTGTTACCCAAGTGGGTAAGAATGCAAATCAAATGCCTGTGTAAGAGATTACCAAAAATAATTTCCCCCAATCTGCTGGGGATTCCCCGATGGCTGTACGTTTCCGCATCGACCTCATTGCAAGAAGCCGTAGCAGACCAGTCTCCCTTGCTTCCCGGGCCGGCCTCCCTCGGTGGCAGCGTAGTGCGAAAACTGCCGGTCGTCGGCGCAGGTGTCCATCGGTTCCACCTTGATTTGCTCGGCCTTCACACCTATCGCACCACACTCTCCGAGGCAAAATCCAACGAGGTCGATGCCAAGCCGGCCGTCGGGCTGCGGCACGAGGTAGGGCTGCCAAATCGGCTGCGTGGCTTGCACGGGATTCTCAAACAGGTATGACTCTTTTTTGATGCACGGCCCGACCTGCACGTGCAGGTCGGCGACGTCGCTGCCTTCGTCGACGAGCAGGGTCCGCAACAATTTGCCGGTGAATCCCATGGCCATGCTGCGCCAGCCGATGTGTGCAAAGGCCATCATGTGTTGCCGGGCGTCGTAGATGATGAGGGGCACGCAGTCTGCAAAGGTGAGGAAGACGCCGCTTTGGGGTATGCGGGTGATGATGGCGTCGGTGACGGCGAGGCGCTCTCCTTTCATGGCATTCAGGTGGCTAGGGAAGCTGTCCATCTTGGTGATGTCGTCGCGGTGCTCGGTAAAAAAGGTGACCATTCGGGCGGGCGGGATCGCTTGGGATTCAAAGAACCGGGTGCGTGCTTGCAACACTTGCTCGGCGACGCCGAGCGGATAGGACATGTTGCCGTCTTGGATTGTGGAGTAGCCGTATTGGAAGGAGAGCATGGTTTTTGGGGGAGTTGAGAGTTCAGAGTTCAGAGTTTAGAGTTCTGGGTTGAGAGTTCAGAGTTGCTGTTGTTGATGAAGGATGAAAGATGAAGGATGATCGGAATGATCAGGATGAAGGTTCAGCCTGCTGGCCCACTTTTCACTTTTCACTTTTCACTTTTCACTTTTCACTTTTCACTTTTTCCCCGCTTTGTTGAATTGCTCTACGAGTTGGTTGTATTGGGCGACTTTGGTGTTGTGGAGGGTGTTGAGCTGCTGGCAGTGGCTGTGTTGGGTGAAGTGCAGGGTGCCTTTGCAGGCTTTGAGTTGCTGGCTGAGCTGCTCCAATTCGGCCTTGAGGGGGTGCATTTGGCGAAAGATGACTTGCTGGGCGGGTGGCAGCTTGAGGTACTCTGGACCGAATTGCTTTTCCAGCGCTTGGGCTTGCTGGCGCTGTGCGGCGATGCCGTTGTAGACCTTGCCTGCCCCGATCTGGGTGATCTCGGGCGGGCCATCTAGGCGGATGCCGCCGACGTAGTTGTCGGGCACTTGCCCGATCATGGTGGCTGCGGTGGACTCGACCATGGCATAGGTCGAGCCAAAATTGCCCATGCCGGCGGGCACCGCCAGCCCAAACGCCATGTGGTTTGCGCGCTCCCAGGTGAGGATCGCCATGCCAT
>JANMIM010000438.1:0-3398 GCA_031375795.1 Bacteroidota bacterium | reverse complement strand
GAAAATCCCGATTGGCAAGCCTGCGATCATTTTCAGCGCTCAAGCAACCAAAATACCCCGAATCCAGTTTGCGGAACGTCAGGAGGTCTAATCCTATTGATCGTCCGATAAAATCGCACCGCAAGCTTCACGCCCGATAGTGCCCGCCTCTCATTGAAAACCAGCCTTTGAACCTGACAGGACCGTGACCATCGCCCACCAGGTCGGCACATTCCAAAATACAGCGCCGACGAGGAATCCGTTTTCCCCGCCGCATCCACAAAAAAAATCGCCGAGAAGTTTCAAAACCCCTCGGCGATTTCCAATTCAGATCCGCTTACAGCTTCTGCAATCTGATCGCGTGGGTCTGACCCTCGTGCTCCAAGTGCAGCAGGTAGAGCCCAGCTGCCTGACCCGACAAGTCGATGCTTTCCTGCACCGATTCGGCCGACTTGAATCGGGCGCGGTCGGTTACGAGCACACCCTTGGCATCGTAGACGCGCATCCTCAAGTCGCCCTGCACTGGCAGCTCGGCTTGCACCATGAAGATGCCCGCGCTGGGGTTGGGGAAAACTTGGAAGATCGTTTGGGTTGCGTCGTCCATTCCGACCAAGGAGAGGTTGGTGCAGGTCTGGGAAGTGGAGCAAGCGTTTTGCACACGCAGGCATACCTGGTAGTTGCCCACGACCGCGTAGGTGTGCGAGGGATTTTGCAAGGTCGAGGTGCCGCCGTCGCCAAAAGTCCACAGCCATTGGTTCACCGAGGGGTCGGCGTTGCCCGTGAAGGCAAAGTTGAATCCCCATCCCTGAACGAAGCTGATCGACTCGTTGGTAGCGTGGCACAGGTCGACCGTCGTGCAGGTCGTGGCTGTGGAGCAAGGATTGGAGACCGTGAGGCAGACGTTGTAGGACGTACCGGTGCCGTAGGTATGCGTCGGATTTTGCAGGGTGCTCGTTCCCCCATCCCCAAAGGTCCAGGCCCAAGTCGTGGCTGAGGGGTCGGAGAGGTCGGTAAAACTTGCTGTGAATCCCGAAACGGCGGAACTGAAATTCTCCTTGAGCGCATTGCAGATCGTGACGGTGTGGCAACTGGTCGCCGTCGCGCAGTTGCTGGTCACAGTGAGGCAGACATTGTAGGTGCCAATAGCCGCGTAAGTGTGGGTCGGATTCTGCAAGGTCGAGGTGCCGCCGTCTCCAAATGTCCAAGACCAACCCGTGATGGCTCCAGTGGAGATGTCGGTGAAGTTGGCTGCCAATGCAGTGACCGTGGAGCTGAAATTCCCAGTGATGGCTGGGCAGGTGATCGTCACCGTGTGGCAGGTCGTCGCCGTGGAGCAGCCGCTAGCCACGGTGAGGCAGACGTTGTAGGTTCCCGGAACGGCGTAGGCATGTGTGGGATTCTGCAAGGTCGATGTGCCGCCGTCCCCAAATGTCCATGACCAGCTCGTGGCAGAGGAGTGGGAAAGGTCTTGGAAGCTCGCGTTGGGGCCAGTTACGACTTGGGAGAAGGCTTCGTTCAGGCTGTGACATACCGTCACCAAATTGCATACCGTCTGTGTAGTGCAGGCATTGGTCGTCGTGAGGCAAACGTTGTAGGTGCCGTTGTTGACGTAAGTGTGCGTCGGATTCGGTAGCGTCGACGTGCCGCCGTCCCCAAATGTCCAGGCCCAAGCGGTCACGCTCGGATGGCTGGCATTGGTAAACGTCGCCAAGTTGCTCGCCGTGGTGGAGCTGAATGCCGGAAATGGGAGCTGGCAGGTATAGACCGTGTCGCAAAACGATACCGAGGTGCGGCAACTGTTGGATGCCGTGTGGCAGACGATGAATGCCCCGTTGGTGGCGTATGTGTGCGTGGGATTTTGCAAGGTCGATGTGCCGCCGTCTCCAAAGTCCCATGTCCAACCAGTGGGTGAGGGGCCGGAGAGGTCGGTAAACGTGAAGTTTTGCCCCACGTTGGTCGAGCTGAAGTTGGCGCTCAGGAGCGGGCAGAGTTGCGAATTGACTTGGTTGGTGACCACCGGCGCATTGAAATCAAAATAGATGCTGGATCGATTGGAGATCGTCGTGAGCAATGGGAGGCCAGGGTTCAAATCGATGCGGTAGCTGATGTAGCCATGGCTCAGGGGCTCATTGTGTACACTGTCGACCAAGAGAATGTTGGCGAAGGTAAAGGCGACATTGCCCGAGCCGGTCACAGAGACTTGATAAGGATGGCTGGCACTCATGATCCGGAGCGTGGACGTATTCAAGAAAGCGCTCATGGTGTCCCTTATCACAATGTTGAAGGCCGTGTCGGTTCCCGTATTTTGGAAACGGATCGTGTAGTCGAGGAATGTCGTGCTAGGATCGGTAGGCCCATCAGACAACACGCCATTCATGTCCCAAACGGTCTTGTCGTTGGGGTCAAATGATCCGGTGATCGCACGGCTGGCCGTATGGTTGTTGTTGGCAAGATTTGGATCTATTCCAACTGCAGGAAACGATGAGCTGATCGTGAGCACTTGGCCCAAGGTTGCATTGACAGGAATCGTTGAGTTAATGACCACTGCATTTGCGGCACCTTGAAACATCGTCCCGAAATTAAACGTGTAATCGTTGCCATTGATACTCGTGGGGGTTGGGCTGATGCTAGTCACCGGTAGTGCAGGATCGATGGTGATGGTTCCAACCGCATTGTTAATCGTACTGTTTCCGTTGTTGGAAAAATACACATTCGTAGCTTGGCTGAATCCGGGTCGGAAAAACGGAATGTTGATGTAAGTTGTTTGATCGGAATGGGGCGTTGAATTCCAATAAAAGTCATTGCCAACATCAGTGCTCAATGAAGTAAGGATACTCACAGGATGCGAAGACGCGCACACCCAATTGCCTGCACCCGCTACAGTGGTCGTCGCGGTATAGGTCCCATTTGGGATCCAAGCGCTGTAGTCACCCTGTGGACCGGTGGTGATGTAGTGGGGGCCGGGAGTGAGGGTAATGATGGCATTGGCCACGGGTGCGTCTCCTACATCCTCGATACAATTGTTGTTGGCGTCGACGAGCACTTTGCCACTCACCTGACCGTAGGCAGAACCAGGGCCTGGCGTGACGTTGAGGGCATTCATGAAAATGGGACAGACCATGAAGGTCTCCAATCGATAGCTGCCCAGCGGCGCATTGGGTGCGATCGTGAAGTCCACCGTGGCGCTCGTGGGGCTGATGGCATTGAAGTTGGTGCCATTGATGATGCCTCCGGGCTGGTTGATCCTGAGGTAGCAGCCTGTCACGGCCAAAAAGTTGGTGTTGGTACCTGTGAGTACCATCGTCACGTTTTGCCCGGCTACGGTGGTGGTCGGGTTCACGCTCTGGATCGCCTGCCCAGAGGCGATCGATCCAAATGTCAGTGTCAGCAACAACATCAAGCCCCAAACCTTGGGCATG
>JANMIM010000422.1:0-3584 GCA_031375795.1 Bacteroidota bacterium | reverse complement strand
CGTTGTAAAGCAGGTTTCCGGTGAGGAAAAGCTCGTGTTCACTCAGTGCCATGATGGGGTAGTCGGTCCACAACGAATCATTGTTGGGGTCGCCGGGCAAAGCGTACAAGTTCCACACACCCGTAGGATCGTTGGTCTGCGAGAAGCCTACGATCATATAGGATGTGGAATCGGTGTAGCCATTGAGGCAGGTGATGATGAAGCGGTCATGGATCGGGTCATAGAGGGCCCGCGGGTCAAACTTGTCGCCCGTGCGGCCCAGCGCCGCGCTCCAGGCATCCAAGGAGCGGTTGCCCACCAGCGTCGCACCAAATTCGTCGTGCATGTAGATGTTGGAGTTGATCACCGAGATGATCTTGCCGCCGTTGGAGATCGCCATGTCGTTGTCGTTGGGCACGCCATTGATCACATGGTTGCTGAGGAAATGATCGCCCAACCAAGGGGAGGGGGCAGTGGAATCGACTTTTTCGGACGAATAGGTGACCGGCTTGCGTTGGGCCTCCAGCCCTTTTTTGTATTGTGCGAGCCAGGCCTTTTCAGAATTTCCGCCAGGGAAGGGGGCCTCCAGGCGCATGACCTTCGGATGGTAGTCCTCGGTGATGGCAGCCACATTCACCTGTGCGCCGAGCGGCACAGTGATTTTTTTGCTGGAAATGCCATTTTGCCCATACGCATTGGCAAGCACCAGCATCAAAGACAACAAAGCGTAGATTTTTCTCATACCGATTACATTGAGCCTCAAGATAGGAAAAATGCAGGAACGATGGTGTCGGACAATCAGTCGAGATGCAAAAAGCTTCCCAATTGGCTCATTCCACCAACTTGATGTAGACGATGGACTGCAAATAGTTGATGACTCCGCCCTCCAAGCACTGCTCGATCGGGCTGCAGGTATAGCGGTAGTGTTCGCCTTGGGCCTCCACCTGTTTGCCCACCATCGCCTCATATTCCGGTTTCCAACGGCCAGCCCCGGCCTCGGTGAGCAAGTCTGCCGGGATGATCATCCCACCCAGCTCGCCCATGCGGCCCTTGCTATGCTGCAATGTGCCACGCACCACCTTGATGCCAATTACCTCGCCACGTCCCATGGTTTCATTGATTTCATCATTGGCCGCTGCGCCACCGGCATTGCCGGCAGCAGCCGATTTGCCCGGCGAGCAAGCCGACAGCAGCAACAATCCCAAGCAGCAAGCAACAGCAAAAAACCGCATCCTCAAATATAGCAATTCGCCGCAAGATGCAGCAGGTATGACGAGCCCGCCCCGATTCTCGGGACAGGGCCATACTGCCCGATCCTCTGGCGCAAAAATCCACTTCGCACAGCAAACCGCATCACCGCATTCCCCTCAAAACCCCACCGCGCAATCATCCCGCCGATGATCGGCCGCCCCCTCCAGCTTCCCATCCCGCTTGATCAGCACGGCATCCACCCTTCCGATTGGCTCGCGCACGCAGACACGGTGTCCCAGCATGCGCAGCGCCATCCAGGTCGCCGCACTAAACGCGCTGTCCTCGATCGCAATCTCGTCGGGAAGCCATTGGTGGTGAAAACGTTTCCTGTCCACGGCTTCTTGCAGGCTCATGCCGTGGTCCACGACATCCAAGATCACCTGAAACACCGAGGTCGTGATCGTGGCGCCCCCGGGGGTGCCGAGCACGATGTACACCTTGCCATCGCGCTCCACGATGGTGGGGGTCATGGAACTGAGCATGCGTTTTGCGGGCGCGACGGCATTGGCCTCGTTGCCGACGAGCCCGAAGATGTTGGGGACGCCGGGCTTGGCACTGAAATCGTCCATTTCATTGTTGAGCAAGAAGCCGGCCCCTGCCACCCAGACCTTGCTGCCATAGGGACTGTTGAGCGTGGTGGTGAGCGATACAGCGTTGCCCTCAGGGTCCACGATGGAAAAATGTGTGGTCTCCGTCGGCTCACGCCGAGGCTCGCCATGCCCCACCTGCTCGCTCGGCGTCGCCTTGCCGGGGTCAAAGTCGCGCATGCGACCTTTCAGATAGCCGGCGTCAAGCAGGCCCGACACCGGCACCTGCACAAAATCAGGGTCGCCCATGAACTCTGCGCGGTCGGCAAATGCCCGCCGCTCGGCCTCGACCATGAGGTGGGCGGTACGCGCATCGTCGGGTCCCCAGGAATTGATCGGATGCTGGGCGACCATGGCCAGCAATTGCAGCAAGACGATGCCACCGCTCGACGGAGGCGGCATCGTCACGATGCCATATTCCTTGTACGTGCCGCGCAACGGAGTGCGCCACACAGGTGCATAAGCGTCGAGGTCGGCTTGTGTGATGATGCCGCCACGCTGCATCTCCGCCAGCAAAAGGGCGGCCGTCTCGCCGCCATAAAATCCGGCGCGGCTGCTGTCGCGTATGCGTTCCAATGTCCTGGCGAGGTCCGCCTGGACGATGCTGTCACCGGCATGCCAAAGGCCATCCTTGACCAGGTAGGCTTGGCCTGTGCTGTTGTAGGAGCGAAAATCGGCCTGCTGCTCGTTGAGCCAATTGGCTTCATGGGCCGTGGCGAGGAAGCCCTGCCGCGCCAAGTCGATGCTGGGTTGGACCAGGTTGGCCCAAGGCAATCGGCCGTAGCGTGCATGCAAGGCGACCATGCCGGCCACCGACCCGGGCACACCCACGCTCAGGTGTCCTTTTTCACTCAGTCCCGGCACGATCTCGCCGGCGTCGTCGAGGTACATGTCGCGATGGGCTGCCATCGGGGCTTTTTCCCTGAAATCCAGTGCATTGGCCGAACCATCGGCCATGCGGATCACCAAGAAACCGCCGCCACCGAGGTTGCCGGCGTAGGGGAAGCAGACTGCAAGCGCAAATTGCACCGCCACTGCGGCATCGGCAGCATTGCCGCCTTGGTGCAAGATGTCGGCACCGATCTTGCTGGCTGCTGGATGGGCGCTCACGACCATCGCCGAGTCGGCGATCAGTCCCTCATGGCGGGCAGGTGCTTGCGACTGAGGATTCGCTTTTTCTTGGGGTTGGCAGGCAGTGAAGGCGAGCAGGGTCATGAGCATTGCCATCATTCCCCTCGTTCCACTTTTCAGGACGGCCATTCCATGCGGCATGGATGCCGGCCGGGGGCTGTGCACGGATTTGGATTTCGGCTCACCCGCCTGTGCTCGTGACATAATACAAGATGAAATACACATAAAGGAAAAACGCGGCTGGCACAAAGGTGAGCGCGGTGGCCGTGAGCCAGACCATGAAGGCCTTCCAAGCAGGAACGCCGAGCAACACCATGATGGACCTGAGCCGCACGACGACGGCCACGAGGTAAAAAGGAATGGCTATCAATGCAGGAATCCAGCCGATCGTGTCCGTGAACAACCAAATCTCGCCCTTGTGCAAGGGGCCTTGACCTCGGTCGAGCAGCACAAACACCAGCACAAACACGGCCCAGGTGAGCACAAAGGGCAGGTCGCTCCATGCCACCATGGCCTTGGTGTGCAAGGATGGCACCGTCCTTCCAAACCATTTCCCCACCACCCGCAGGAGCGCTGAGAAAAGGTAGCCAGCCACGATGCCCCCGATCGGCGCAAACAACAACAACTGCACCATCA
>JANMIM010000353.1:0-2231 GCA_031375795.1 Bacteroidota bacterium | reverse complement strand
AATGCCCATTGACCCTCAAACGGCGGCTCGTTGCGCTGGATCAGCAGCACTTTGAGGGCATCACCATCCCAACCAAAAACGACACAGTCCACTGTGAGCGCCGGTCGGGGATATTCATAGGTATAAGGCATTTTTGAATCTTTGTGTAAAATATACGCAAATATAACCTATGCAGCTGAATATGTCAAGCGATAAGTTGTAAGTAGTTGGTTGTTAAGTGATTGTATGTGATAGGTAGCAGGTAGCAGGCAGCAGGTCATTCTGCTTGGCGCAACGACCGAGTCCTCTCAAGGTAATTGCACCATCCTGATCGTCATCCTTCATCTTGTTCGTTCCAATCTTCCTTCATCCCACTACCCAACCCTCTGAAAATGAAACCGCAAAGGACGCAAAGCAAAGCAAAGCAAACTCTGAACTCTGAACTCTCAACTCTCAACTCTCAACTCTCAACTCTCAACTCTCAACTCTGAACTCTGAACTCTGAACTCTGAACTCTCAACTCTCCTCTCCCAAAACCTCCAAAACCACAACCGTCCCAGCTCCTTTCTCGCTCTCCACCCATACCCTGCCGCCGATCCGCTCCACCGCCTTGCCGACAATAAAAAGCCCCAGCCCGCTGCCGCGCGACTGCTCGGTGCCGCGTGCAAACATCTTGAACAACTGCGGCACGACGACCTTGTCGATGCCGATTCCGTTGTCTCGCACGCGGATTTGGATGCCCTGCTCGATCCGGGCGGCGCTGACCAGCACTTGGTGCATCGTGTCTGGACGCTTGTAAAAGGCGGCGTTGTCGATGAGCTTTTTCAGGACGATGCGCAGCAATCCCCAGTCGGTCGTGAGGCGCAGCTCATGCTCCAACTCCTTCACAAATCGGATCGCCGATCCCGCATAGGGCTCGATCAGCTTGTCAATTTCAGGCTCCAAGGACGATTGTTCGAGATGAAGTTCCTTTTGGTACACCTCCGACACGAGCAGCAGGTCATGGAGCATCTTGTCCATGTTGTGGGTCGTGTAGCTGATCAGGGACATGAATTGCGCCTTTTCCTCGGCATCGGTTTCATTTTCCAGCAGACTCAACAGGCCGAGGATGCGCACGAGCGGACGACGCAAGGCATGCGAAGATTCGTAGAGAAACGTATCGAGTTCCTCCTTGGCGGCCTGCAAACCTTGGGTACGTTTGTCGACCGTTTGCTCCAGATCTTGGTTGATCACGGTGATCTGGACATTCTTCTGTTCCACATCCTCCTTGACCTTGCGCAGATCATTGAGCAGCCTCACCTTGCCGAGGTCATTGTTGAGCAAGATGATGAGAATGTAGCCCACCAAGCCCAGCAGGCTCGTGACATTGAGATAAGGGATGCTCTCATCGGGCAAATATGTGGGCATTTGGACCTTGAAGAGCTCGATGCCAAACAGCGCAACCGCAAAGAAGAGCGATGCCACCGACCAAAAAATCCCCGAGCGAATGCCCACAAGCAAGAAGCCGGAAATGGGCACCATGATGATCCAGGAGGGGATCATTGTCCCATATCCCTTGCTCGTGATGGCAAGGGCAGCCAGGATCATATAGGTCGTGAAGGCAAAAAAATTACCTGAGAACTTAAAATTTCCCCGCTTCCTGAAATCCCAAAGGCCCCAAACTGCACTCACAAACCCATACATGACATACGGCATGCCCCAATAGTAACCCATCAGCAAGTACTGCACGGTGTACAACACCATCAAGGGCATCACCAAAACAAACGATTGCACCATCAAGCTTCCCTTCAGGTACAAGGTCGGATCTTGCCGCACCTGGGGCGGAATCCAGGCATCAATTGCCTTGGTCAAATATTTGAGCATAGGACATCAGCGGGTGTGGCACCCTTGGGTGGACGAAAATGATGCGCAAAACATAAATGAGCTAACTGCAAAGCACACGAATATAGTAAAAAGAAGGCGTGACGGTTCGGCGATTTGCGAAAAGGTTTTCTCGCAATTCTTGTCCCCGACTTTGAGCAAGCAAGTTGTCGGGTGGGGGCGAAGCTGCGCTGACCGCGTTTGTCATGCACCCAAGTAGCCGGTCGGCACCTTGTGCATCCAAAATCCCGCTATATTCGCCCATGTCCATTTGGTTCAAGCCCTACACCCTTGCCGAGTTGAAACCACTCAACGAGGTAAAAATGCTCTCCCACGTCGGGTTGGAGCTCGTCGAGATCGGTCCCGACTTCCTCATGGGCCGCATGCCGGTC
>JANMIM010000329.1:0-3256 GCA_031375795.1 Bacteroidota bacterium | reverse complement strand
CGGGATTCACCGCCACCACGAACCAATTGGTGGCCAACTTCAGCAATTCCAGCACGGGTGCGGCGAGATCGAGAAGGGACTTAGGCGACGTGCAAACGAGCACGCAAGCCAACCCTTCCCACACCTATGCTACGGCGGGGACCTACACGGTCTCCCTGATCGTCAATTCCACCTGCGGTGCAGATACCCTTTGTCAGTCGGTCACGATCATCTGTCCCTTGCCCGTTCCGGGATTCACGGCAACCACGAACCAATTGATGGCCAACTTCAGCAATTCCAGCACGGGCGCGGCGAGTTCGATTTGGGACTTTGGCGACGGGCAAACGAGCACGCAAGCCAATCCTTCCCATACCTACGCTGCAGCAGGGACGTACACGGTCTGCCTGATCGTCAATTCCACCTGCGGCGCGGATACCCTTTGTCAGTCGGTCACGATCATCTGCCCGATTTTGACGGCCGCGATCAGCAGTGCCGGAATTTTTCCGGTGGTACAATTTACCGACCTGACCATCGGTTCGCCCAGCGTCTGGCAATGGGATTTTGGGGACGGAGGCACGTCAGTTTTGCAAAATCCGCAGCATAATTATGCGAATCCAGGCACTTATACGGTCTGCCTGACCGTGCAGGACAGCTGCAGCGTAGCTACCACCTGCCAATCCGTGGATGTATTGGTCGGGATTTCCAAAGGCCTCACGCTCACGGTGGATGTATATCCCAATCCTGCGTTTGCGACCGTTTGGGTACGGTGGCCGCAAGACTTGGACGCGGTGACCTTGCAGGTGATGACCATGGACGGAAGGCAGGTATTCCAAACCACGACCGCCGAAGGAGAATTGGCGCTCAACCTGAATGGCTGGGCAGCAGGCGTCTATGCGATTGCCGTGCAGGCAGGCGATCAGCGCGTGGTGCGCAGGTTGGTCGTACAACGGTGATGCACTGCCCTTGTAGGGGGTAGGATCGGGAAGTTTTGTCGGTGGGTGGTGTGCGGATTTTCTTGCCGAAAGGAGCTTTGCAGCGGCCTAGGGCTTCTGTCTGTGCGGAAGGATTTGTGGATATATGAAGCTGACTTGGCGGGCGAATGGAAGGTGAGGCAGCTAAAGTACGCTCAAAGTTCCTGCAATGGCTGAATAGGCCCTGAGCACCCAATTATCTCGGCAAAGCGTGAATTTCTCCTGTTCGATTGTTCCTGAAGTAATACTCAATTCGTCTCCATCGTGTGGAGGCTTCATCGTATCTAAAAGTTTGAAACATAGTACCCTCAACTGTACATGGAACATCGGTTGTGAAAATCCTGAGCGAATCAACGATTCTTTCGGGGAACCAAGTCACGTTGTCTGTCAAGTACCGATTCAATTTGAATCTGTGATGGGTATCTTGGACATAAAACGAATAGTGAGGCCCATTGTCAGTGCCTGAACTGGTGGGGGTTGCAAAATCTTCCAGGCCGTCAAAATTTAGGTCCGCAACGACAATTTCCCCACAATAATTATCGACGTCATCGAAATGCATATTCTTCCCAGTAATATAAGATCTGGACGGTCTTAGCTGAAGACGGTCATCGGGATACCACGTCCCCATTTCTAGTCCTATTCGAAGTTTCTGAATCAATGAATCCTTTTTATCAAATATTTTAATTACTCTGGAAACACTATCATAATGGTATTGATTTTCGATTCCATGGTGTTTGTCGATGATCTTGTAATTGTAAACATTCGACAAATCCTTAAAAAACAGAACGGCCGTGGAATCCTTTAACTTTTTCACGTTCTGATTCGAATCGTTTTTTGTGATTTCCGGAGTTCCAATATTGATGCTGTCTTGATTGCTTTTTGAAACCACTTCTTGTTCAGAGGGTTTCCCGACAGCCCTTTTCTCATCTCGCCCACAGCTTGAGAGCAAGATGAAGCAGATGGAAACAAGTGGCAGAAGTAGGAGGCTTCTCATTGATTTTGAATGGTATATGCTGTTTCCTTGTTCATTATTTTGTAGGCCCTGCTAAATTTGCGAAGATTGCCATATGTATCATTCATTGAACAACGATCTTCCTGCTTGTGAAATTCTTTATGCAATCTTAATAAAATAGATCCATACTTTATGAACCTCATATGTTCAATACTCTGTCGCGCAATATCACCCGCCTTTGCCGTCATTGACCAGCCCTTCCTTCACGCCGGCGGCGATGGCTGCGCCGACATTGTGCACCTTCAATTTGGCATAAATGGAGGCGACGTGGGAGGCGACGGTGGGGTTGGAGATGAACAATTCCTCGGCGATCATTTTGTAGCGGTAGCCTTTGGCCAGGAGGTTCAGGATCTCGATTTCGCGTTTGGAGAGTAGGGTGGATTCATTTGCAGGCGAAGTGACCTGTTTTTTGGAAAGGAGCTGCAAGACCTTCTTGGCGATGCCGGGCGTCATGGGGGCGCCGCCATCCATGACTTCGCCGATAGCCTCCATGAGTTTGATGGGTGGCGTTTGCTTGAGAATGTACCCGTCGGCGCCTGCGCAGACGGCTGCGAAGACCTTTTCGTCGTCTTCGAGCACCGTTTGCATCAGGATTTTGAGGTCGGGGTACTGCGTGCGGATTTTCTTGACGCCTTCGATACCGTTCATATAAGGCATGTCGATGTCCATGAGGACCACATCGGGCTGCAATTCGGCGATCTTCTGCACCGCCTCACGGCAATCCTTGAAACACCCGACACATTGCATCGTGCCCATGCTGTCGATGAGCATCGACAGTCCGTCGAGCCTTTTTACGTTGTCATCAAAAATGATTACCCTGATTGCCATATTCTGCAAATCGATGAAGTGATGTTGCAATACTAGGTATTTCCACGGGTTTCGGCGGGAGAATTAGCCCAAAAAGTGTGTAGAAGGCCCCTTGGAAGGCAAAAATCATCAATTTTGAGGATACCCAAACAGCATTCCTCCAAAAAACCATCAATTTATACGATTGCGGTGTAGGCAGCCCACCGTGCAACTTTGTCTTGTCACCAGCAGGTATGATTGGATGCTGCTGCATTGTGTGATGATGTTTCAATTTTGACCTAAGTATTCACTATGAAATCAAGAATTTTGACTCTGAAAAGCTTTACACTGCTCCTGATGGCACTTCTTTTTGGTGCAAGCGGAGCGTTTGGGCAAACACCGCAAGGTATTAATTATCAGGCTGTGGTGCGCGATGCGAATGGTGCCATTGCAGCCAATACGCCAGTAACATTCCGATTTTCCTTTCATGAAGGATCGGCCGGTGGGA
>JANMIM010000301.1:0-15672 GCA_031375795.1 Bacteroidota bacterium | reverse complement strand
AGTTTGAAAAAGACCTCTCCTACATCCAACTTGCGGTGGATGAGGGCGGCACGATCCTGTGTGGCGGCCGACCTGCCCCGGCGCCCAATGCCCGCTGCCAAGACGGCTGGTTTCTGGAGCCGACCGTCATCACGGGCCTCGGCCCCCATTGCCGCACCAACCAAGAGGAGATATTCGGGCCGGTGGTGACCATTTGGCCCTTTGACACCGAGGAGGAGGCCATCGGCTATGCCAATGGCACGTCCTATGGCCTGGCAGCCTCGCTGCACACAAGTGACCTCAAGCGGGCGCACCGTGTGGCGGCAGCATTGGAGATGGGCATCGTGTGGGTCAACAGTTGGCTGGTGCGCGACCTGCGCACGCCCTTTGGCGGCATGAAGGACTCGGGCGTGGGCCGCGAAGGCGGCATGGAAGCCTTGCATTTCTTCACGGAGGCCAAGAATGTGTTCATTGCGCTGTAGGCCATAGCATGCGTTCTGAGATTGGCTGCCACGCCACGGTGCACAGGCTTGGCTCTGTGGCACCAAAATCATGCTCCACAACATTCAAACCCATGCAGGAGTGCTGGAAAATTTTGCCTTCTCGCAATCGCTAGGGCCGGGCCGTTGCCCCATCACTTCACAGTGGTTTCATATTGGCATACGATCTGATAACGGCTGTTTTTTACGACGATCTGGTATTTTCCCTTTCTCAGAAACATGCCGCGCACTTGGTTCTTGTCTGTCACTTCTATGATGCCCACAGGCACACCGTCGTTTTCAAATTCCCCAATTCTATAGGCCAATACCAGCGCTGGATATTCGGGAATCTTGTTCAGTGAAACGAGATGGGCGCTACGAGCTCCGAGCATCAACCAAATCGGTTTGCCGTGGATTTCCCTTGTGATCGGGTGAATGATTTTGCAATCGACTTGGTCCTTGCCGACCTCGCCATTCAGAAGCGCTCCCGTCCAAGCGACCATGACTGCCGGGACTGGCCAATGCGCGAGGGCAATATAGGGATGGTTGAAGCGAGGGTTTCCCATTGGAGAATAGGCCACTTGGTCGACCGTGAACGGATCGATGTGCGTGTATTCTTTGACGCGGCCGGCCATGGCTTTTTCCCATTGCACAATATTGGGAGTCCCCTCAATCACATGGTCATGCCCGCAATGGATCAAGAACTTGGAATCGGGGTGTTTTGCGACCATGTTGGCGATGTTTTGCGCCTGTTCGATTTCCCTTTCCTTCCCATTTTTGTCTGGCGATGCCTCGTACCCAAACAGTTCAAAACCAATGTCCAAGGCATCGCGGATGAGATTTGCAAATTGCGGTTCCTTGGTATAATAACCGCTTTGTAGCACAGGAAATCGACGGATGTTGATCAACGTGTCTGCAAGGGCTTCGATTCCAAAATAGCGATAACCAGCGTTGTAAAGGCCTTGGAGCAACGATGCGGTAAATGCGCGGTGCATGGGGTTGTGATGCGCCTCATTGACAATGATCATTTGCTCGTTTTTGGCACGTTGCACGATGTATTCCTTGGCATCTCGCGCAATCAATCGTTCGAAATTCAGGCTGTCATCCTGGGTGATGGTGGGCACCGATCGCCGATCGTGGTCCCAGGTCTCCAGCGCAGCGCGAAAATATTGGCCATTGGCGTATTCGGTTGCACCTATTTGATACTTGTAAGGAAGGGTGTCTTTTTCGATTTTGCCGGCAATGTCCCTCGAGAACAAATAGACCTCCTGGCCCGATTGCGTGAATAGGGGAAATGTCGAAAAGGTGAATAGGAGGCTGAGCAGGAAGGCCTTTTTTTTCATGGCGAATCCTCTGTCTCAGTGTGATGCTGCAGTGCGCGCCTCCCTAGGCAGGTACTTTGGTTTTCTGGATAAGCCATTTTGAAACCACTCCCTCAGCGCAACAGCATTTTTTGTGCACCGATGTGTCCCTCCCATTCCCACGACACCAGATAAAGCCCTGCCGATGTGGCAGTCGGGCGCTCCCACCAGACTTGGTTGAGGCCGGGATGGCCGTCGATGTGCATCACATCGCCGACTTGTCGGCCCTGGATGTCGATGATTTTGAGCGAGAGGCTGCCCTCAAACGGCAGGTTTGCCGAGAGCAAGGCGCGCTCCTCGACGGGATTGGGGAAGATGCGATTCAGCTGAAAGCCGTCGGTGAGGCTCGGCTCTTGGGCAGTGGGTACGACGCAGACCAGTGCTCGGCCGGCATTGATGCGGCCCGCGCCGATGCTGCCGACATAGGGCTGGTTCACGGCGTCGATGTTGTCTGCTGTGCTTTGCATGCAGTTGAGTACATCGTCGGGGGTGAGGGTGCTGTCGGCCGAGAGCATGAGGGCCGCCAATCCGCTGACCATGGGGCACGACATGGACGTGCCGCTCTTGAAGCCATAGTTGTCGTCGCCGCCCGCCACGGTGCTCATGATGCCGCTGCCCGGCGCCATCAGGTCGACCGAGTAGTGCCAAGTGCTGAAGCCCGATTTCCCGTCGTCAAAGTCTGTGGAGCCGACCGAGATCACGCCAGCGTAAGCAGAGGGATAATGCACGGCATACGTGCCGGTATTGCCTGCCGCGGCGATCATCACCATGCCGCTGTCGTAGCCGGCCTGCACCAGGTAGGCCAGTGAAAAGTTGTAGTTCGTGGATCCAAAACTCATGCTCACGATGTCGAAATGGTTGGCAATGGCATAGTCCACGCCTGTGAATGTGGCGGAAAGGTAGGGATCGTTGATCGTGGAGTCCTCCTTGGTCTTGATGGGGACGAGGCTCACATTGAACCCGATGCTTGCCAAGCCGAGGCCGTTGTCGGTGCTCATGCCGGCGATGCCAGAGGTGTGTGTGCCGTGGCTGAAAGCGTTGTCGTCGGCCCCCGATGGCGGATTGGCATCGTTGTCGCGGTCGGCGAGGTCATAGCCGTTTACGTCGTCGATCCACCCGTTGCCCTCGTTGTCGATGCTGTCGCCGGCGATTTCACCAGGATTGACCCAGACCTGTGCGGTGAGGTCCTCGTGGGTGGTGCGCATCGCATCGTCCACCATGGCGACCGTCACGCGCTTGCTGCCACGGCACACGTCCCAGGCGGTGCCGGCGTTGATCTTGAACAATCCCCATTGGATCGTCTGGTAATCGTCTGGGGTATAGCTCATTTCGTAGATCGGCAATTGCTCTGCATACTCGATGTAGGGCAATTGCTGCCAGCTCCTGATCATGGATTCCTCGTCCACCGCAGGGTCGAAGTGCAGCTCATAGATGTGCTGCACGTGGATGTTTTTGGTCTTGAAGGGTTTGTAGAGGGCATGGATCCCATAGTCGCGGACAATCTCGGCAACACCCGCAAAGGCCGCAAAATCAGGGATCGCCTCGCCTTTTTGAAATTGGGGGAATTCCAGCGGGCTATCGGATTTGATCTTCACAAAGAGTTTGCCGGGCTGGAACTGGGCCAGCAAAGGGGCCTGTGACAACAGCAAGAGCAAACAGATCGACCACAGTTTTTTCATGGAGGGAAATTAGGGATTTTATTCTTCTGCAATTGTGGTCGATGTGTCGGCCATGCGGCAATTTTTGTTTAAGAAAAACCGAAATCAGATAAACAAATCTGAAGACATTTGGCTTACTTTGATATCAACACCTTTTTACCCATCTGTCTTCAATGAATAGATTTTTTGCTTCATTCCTCTTGCTCTTCGCTTACGCCATGCTCCCCGCCCAGTTGGCTCCTATCCGTTTGGTCTCGACCTACGTGGACACCGCCACCGGTCAATTGGAAGGCCGCGTGATCCAATGGGACGCAGACAGCGGTATTGTCAGCTCCAATGTGCCGACGGGATACCCGACCTTCCTTGCAGGTTCTTCCTTTTTTGACGCCTATTCAGGTCTGTACAGCTTTCGCGCCACGGCCGATACGACATCCGAAGTCTTGCGGTTTGATGTGGACAGCCTCGGTTTCCAGCCGATGCTCAATACCGACGCACTTTCCAATGCCGTGGAGGTCGACATGCGCACTGGCCGAATTTGGGGCTTGATGCCGGTGTCCTCCAACGACTATGGGCTTGTGGAATACATTCCCTCCAATCCAGGCTTGGTGGTGGCAGGAGCCATTCCTGAGGTGAGAACCCTGTTTGTGGATGCCAATTGCTACAATTCCAACGGGGCAAAGTTTTACTTCATTGCCCTCGACGACAGCCTTCGCAAGAGCCTGTTTACCGTTTCGACCGATACGAGCGGTTTTAGTTACACCCGCATCGATATTTCGGGGATCGACCTGCCGCTGGCGTCCTCCCTGGAATATGACAATGAAGCCAACAAGATCTATGTGCTTTACACGATGCAAGACAGCATCGGCGGCCCCGCCAATGCGCAATTGGCCGAACTGAATCCGGCGACGGGTGTGGCGACCCTGGTGCTCGACATGCCTCAGTACCGCTATTTTCAGACCAGTTCACAGACCTTTGACCAGGCGAGCGGCAGCATTGTATTCATCGGGATCGAAGCTAATTTTACCTATAGCCTCAACATCTACAGTTTCTTCACTGGCCAATTGCGCACTGGCACGCTGCCCATGGGCATCTTGCCTTATAATCTGGAGGTCGACAACACGGCGTTTGCCCGCGCCAAGTACGGCTCACTCACAGCCATCCAGGACAGGTTTTCGCGCTCCAAGTTGGAATGCTATCCCGTGCCAGCCACGACCGTCTTGAACATGCAGGCCGATGACCGCATCACAAGCGCCGAGGTCTGGGATCTGAACGGTCGTCGGATGCAGGTCGCATTTGATGAAGCAGGCCAATCGCTTTCGGTCGAGGGCCTGCCTGCCGGGGTGTATGTTTTGGTCGCACAAGGCACCACGAGCGGGGCCGTATATACGCACCGATTTGTGAAGCAATAAGCGCAATTGCCACGGTGCATTCTTGAGTGTTTCGGGCTTTGCCCTTGGCACCAAAGAAAAAGTCCTACCCAAGACAGGTAGGACTTTTTCTTTTCTGTATGCGCCAGAGGCGCTAGGTCGATAGCCCTGTCCCGCTCGTTGGAGCGGGGCGGGCTCTACAATTCCACGGTCTCAACCATTCATCGACATCAGGAACTCTGCATTGTCGCGTGTGTTGCGCATGCGGTCTTGCAAGAACTCCATCACTTCGATCGGGTTCATGTCGGCCATGAACTTGCGCAGCACCCAGATGCGGCTCAGGTCCTTGGGTTCGATGAGCAGGTCTTCGCGGCGGGTGCCGGAGGCCAAGACGTCCACCGATGGGTAGATGCGTCGGTTGCTCAGGCGGCGGTCCAGCTGCAATTCCATGTTGCCGGTGCCTTTGAATTCCTCGTAGATCACCTCGTCCATCTTGGAGCCGGTGTCGATCAATGCCGTGGCGAGGATGGTGAGCGAGCCACCATGCTCGACCTTGCGGGCCGCTCCAAAGAAGCGCTTGGGCTTGTGGAGTGCATTGGCGTCGACGCCGCCAGAGAGGATCTTGCCAGACGCAGGCATCACGGTGTTGTGGGCACGGGCGAGGCGGGTGATGGAGTCCAGGAGGATGACGACGTCGTGTCCTGATTCCACCAAGCGCTTGGCCTTGCTCAGTGCGATCGTGGCGACCTGGACGTGACGGTCTGCCGGCTCGTCAAATGTCGATGCGATCACCTCGGCATTCACGTTGCGGGCCATGTCGGTGACTTCCTCGGGGCGCTCATCGATGAGCAGCACGAGCAGGTAGGCCTCTGGGTGATTGTTGGCGATGGCATTGGCGACCTTTTGCATCAAGACTGTCTTGCCAGTCTTGGGTTGGGCCACGATGAGGCCGCGCTGCCCCTTGCCGATCGGGGAGAAAAGATCGAGCACACGCAGGCTCAAATCTTTTTCACCCGGACGCTCCAGCTTAAATTTCTCCTCTGGAAAGATCGGAATCAAGTGGTCAAACGGGATGCGGTCACGAACTTCGGCAGGCAAACGGCCGTTGAGGACCTCCACTTTGAGCAATGCAAAGTAGCGCTCGCCTTCCTTGGGCGGCCTGATCTGCCCAAAGACGGTGTCGCCGGTCTTGAGGCCAAACAATTTGATCTGCGAGGGCGAGACGTAGATGTCGTCGGGCGAAGGCAGGTAGTTGTATTCGGGGGAACGGAGGAAGCCGTAGCCCTCGGTGATGACCTCGAGCACGCCATGGTTGCTCACGATGCCATCAAAATTGTATTCTTTTTCCTTTTGACGACGCTCGAAGCCGCCACCGCCACCACCGCCCATGTTTCCTTCTTCGCGGCCCGTATTGGGTTGCTGCTCGCGCGGGAAATTTTCTGGCTGGGTGAGTTTCTCGCGCTCCATGCCGCGCTCCATGCTGCGGTTCAGGTATTCGCGGTGCGGTTGTTCGCGGTCATTGCCGCGGTTTTCGCGTTCGCGGTTTTGAAACTCGCGTGGCTCGCGGTTTTCCCTTTGCTCGCGGGGTTCGCGGTTTTCACGCTGTTCGCGGTTTTGGAAGTCGCGTTGCTCGCGGTTTTGGAAATCGCGGTCATTTCCACGGTTTTGAAATTCGCGTGGCTCGCGGTTTTCGCGCTGCTCGCGTGGCTCGCGGTTTTCGCGATTTTCACGGTTTTGGAATTCGCGTGGGCGCTCCACAGGCCTTTCCTCTGGGGCAGGGCGGTCTTCCTTGAGCAAGGGCGACTCTGGCTTCTCGACACGTTCGGTTTCCTCACGGTCGGGGCCACGGTCCTCGCGCTTGCCTTTGTCGGCAAAGATGGAGAGTGTTTCGCCGGCGGCACGCTCCACGCGAGGGCGCTTGGAACGATTTTGGGCATCGAGGATGGATTCGCGCTTCTCGACCCGTGGTTTTTCCTTGAGTGCATCGGCCTTGTCTTCCTTGACGGGGGCGGGCTCGACTTTTTTGCCGACAGATGGCTTCACGGCCACTTTGGGTTCGGGGGTGACGACAGGGGGCTCGGGAGCAGGCGTCTCGGCGACGACCGTCTCTTCTTCTTTTGCTTTGCGCCCAGGTTTTTTCTTGGCAGCGGGAGCTTCTGGCTCGGCAGACTTCTCGGCCGCAATCGCCATTTGTCGATCCAAGACCTTGTAGATCAGGTCTTGTTTCTTGAGGCCCTTGTAATCCTCAACATTCATTGCCTTCGCAATCTCCTTCAAATCATTCAGAAGAAGGCCGTTCAATTCAATAATATCGTACATAACTGATTTGTTACACCAAGATTTTCAGTGAATCCTTTACGTCGTTCATACACAACATAGATACTTCCACAACCCTAGAAAAGATAGAAAAGTTTCAGGTGGAGAGATTTGAGCAGAGGCAAACCTTTTACAAAGAACGGGATTGATGGAGATTAATGCAAGACGGGCAAACCAAAATTTTCCAGATCATTGCGACAGTGGGAAGAATTTGTCAATTTGAATCAACATCCCGTTACCGTCACCCAACATTCAAACGCCAAGGCTCAAACACGTTCCAAATGTAGGTAGAACCTTGGATTATGCAAACTATTCTGTATTGGAAGCCTTCAAATTTGATTTTGAAGACAGCAAGGCGGCCGCGGCATCGATTTTTGGGCGATGATTTGGATGCAAATTCGTTATTTAGCGGGAAAATTTAGACAAATGCTCGAAATCCGGAAGATCAGGGAAAACAAGGAGCCGTTTGTGGCTGGGCTCCGTGCACGGCACTTTGAAAATGCCGAGCATTTGATTCAGCGGCTACTCGACATCGATCAGAGCCGTCGAGAGATCATGCTGCAGGTGGAAACCTTGCGCTCAGAGGTCAAGAAGCACTCAGAGGCAGTAGGTGCCTTGATGAAGGCCGGCCAACAAGTGGAGGCCGAATCGGCCAAGGCGAGCTCGGCTGCGGCCAAGGCGCAGATCACGGCCTTGGAGGAAAGAATGAAGGACGAAGAGCAGGAGCAGTCCAAACTGCTCATCACCCTGCCCAACAATCCCCACCCGACCGTGCCGATCGGGCACAGCGCCGACGACAACGTGGTCGTCTCGACCCACGGCAGCCTCCCTGAACTCGGCGCTTGGGCCAAGCCTCACTGGGAGATCACGGCCGACCTCGACATTGTGGATTTTGCGCTCGGTGCCAAGATCACAGGTGCAGGTTTTCCTGTCTACAAGGGCCAAGGCGCTGCTTTTTTGCGTGCATTGAAGGGCTTTTTCCTCGATGAGGCCATCGCCGCCGGCTATTATGAAATCGTGCCCCCACTCCTCATCAACGAGGACTCGGGTTACGGCACCGGCCAAATCCCGGACAAGGAAGGACAGATGTACTATGTCACCGAAGACAAGTTGTACCTGATCCCCACGGCCGAGGTGCCCATCACCAACCTGTACCGCGACGTGATCGTGGAGGCGCAGCAGCTGCCGATCAAGAATTGCGGGTACTCGCAGTGCTTTCGCCGCGAGGCGGGCGCATACGGTGCACACGTGCGCGG
Organism: Bacteroidota bacterium; assembly: GCA_031375795.1. GTDB lineage: Bacteria > Bacteroidota > Bacteroidia > J057 > JADKCL01 > JADKCL01. Next base: position 7,256 of record JANMIM010000301.1, on the reverse strand, counting down.
CCTGAACCGCTTGCATCAGTTTGACAAGGTGGAGATCGTGGAGATCGCCCATCCCGACCACTCCTATGAGCGCCACGAGGTCATGCTCGAGCATGCCAAGAGCCTGCTCGACAAGCTCGGCCTGCACTACCGTGTCCTGCTGTTGTGCTCCGGGGACATGGGTTTTGCATCTGCCAAGACCTATGACTTGGAAGTATGGAGCGGCGCCCAAAACCGCTGGCTGGAGGTGAGCTCGGTCTCTTGCTTTGAGACCTTCCAAGCCAATCGCCTCAAGCTGCGGTTCAAGGACGGCAACAAAAACACCCTCTGCCACACCCTCAACGGCTCTGCATTGGCATTCCCCAGGGTCATGGCGGCGATCATGGAAAATTTCCAAAACGAGGACGGCAGTGTCACACTGCCCAAAGTCCTGCAGAAATACACGGGCTTTGAGAAACTCACGAAGCGCTAAGAATTGAAAATGGAAAATGGAGAATGGAAAATGAACTTCAGGGAGCTGGGTCATTTTCCATTCTGCATTATGCATTGTAAAATGAGCTTGATGCAGCTGGGTCATTTTCAATTTTCCTTTTTCAATTCTCCATTTTGAAATGCATGGTGTTTTTGGCGAGGCCGTCGTAATTTTCAGCTTGGGGTTGTCGATGCGAAATATCCGCCATATCTGGTTGCTGGTCTTGTTGAATGGCCTGTGCACATGGGTTGCTGCGCAAGACAGTATCCCGTGGCGCATCAAGCATGTGCAGGCAGAGCCGCCCGTACCCAAGGCCATGGCGCGACGCTTGCAGCATGACGTCGGCGATGTGAGGTCCGCCGAGCAGTTGCAGGAGCGCGGTGCCGAGACGGCAGCGCGGATGGAATCTCTTGGTTACCAGGAATTTGGGATCGATACCTTTGCTGTGGAGGGACGGGTCCTCAAGCTTGCGGTCTATGAGGGGAAGCGCTATTTCTACGACAGCATCCATCTGCGAGGCCTCAACGAAACGTATTTCCAAAAGGCCCACTTTGACCGTATGCAGCGCCGGCATTCGGTTTTTTCCTGGCGTGACTTTCAAGACAAGATGATCTATTGCCTGGATGCCTACCAAGACGAGGGTTACCCATTTGCCTACTTCGACAGCCTGGACATTGCCTACCGACAGGCCGGGAGCGATTCATTGTATGCGACGATCGGCTACCAATTTGAACCGGGCAGGCTGGTGACGATCGACAGCGTGATCATCGATGGCAAGGTGCGTGAGCGTCCCAGTTTCATCCAAAACCTCGTCGGGATCTACAGCGGCGACCACTATGACCAAGGCAGCATAGACCGGGCTCGGCGCTTGCTCAACAGCTCACCGTATTATAAGAATGTGAAGGCCCCCAAGGTGGAGTTCATCAGCGACACCAAGGCCAGGGTGACCCTGACCTTGGAGGCGCGCAAGTCTGGCAAGTTTGATGTGCTGCTCGGCATCCTGCCTCCAGCCAACAATACCGCCAAGCTCCAATTTACGGGATTGATCGATTTCCAATTGGTAAGCCCGCTGTTCAAGGCGGGCGAAGTGATCGAGCTGCGTGTCGACAAGCTGGTAGGCACCTCGCAAAAGCTGCACATGCGCTATGCCATGCCCTATTTGTTCAGTTCGCCCATGGGGATCGATGCCTCCTTTGACCTGCTCAAGCAAGACACCAGTTTTCTCACGCGGTCGATCAAATTGGCGATGCCCTATGCATTCTCCCCCAGCCTCAGCATCAAAGCCTTCTACAAAAGCAAGAGCTCGCTGCTCATCTCGACGCAGCGTTACGAGGCCGACACCACCCTGAAGCCGCCGGTCCTCGACGCCAAGGACCAGACCTATGGCTTGGGCTTTTCGTTTGAAAACCTCGACGACCGCTTCAGTCCCACGCGCGGCTTCCGCATCCGTGTAGATGGGGGATTTGGCAAGAAAAAAGTGATCCGAAATCCCCGGTTGGCAGAGGGTGTGTATGCGGGCGTCGACAAGAGCATTCCCAAGAAGGAAACCGAGCTCAGGGTGGAATGGTACCAGAAATACACCAAACGCATGGTCTTGCTCCTGGCCAACAGCACCTATTGGTTGGATCAAAACCAGTATTTCCAAAACGACCTGATGCAGGTGGGCGGTAGCCGCAGCATCAGGGGATTCAATGAGAATCAATTCTTTACGAGTTTCTACACGGCGATGACGGTGGAAAATCGCTTTTTGCTGGAGGAGCGGTCTTATCTCTTTGTTTTTTCCGATATTGCCTACCTCGAAGACAAGGCTGGGGCCGTGAAGGTGCTGCGACCTTGGGGCTTGGGTTTGGGCCTCACCTACGAGACCAAGGCAGGGATGATCTCGGTCACCTATGCAGCAGGTCAGGTAGGGGGCGTGCCGTTTCAGCCATCGCGTGGAAAGATTCATATTGGACTGGTCAATCAATTCTAGATTATGGAAGAATCACAAAGCTTGGATAGAATCGTCAACGTGCCATGCAACTCCTGTGGAGGCGAGATGGTTTATGATCCCGGCAAGCAGATGTTGCTCTGCCCCAATTGCGGATCCACGCGGGACATCCCGCGTGCCAGTGACCTGGTGGTTGAGCGCACGTTTGCCGAGGCAGCCCACCTAGCCGACCAAGCCACTGGCTTTGGCACGCCCTCCAAGGTGTTTCACTGCAACGGCTGCGGTGCCAACACCTCGGTGGACCCCGACACGGTGGCTTTCAATTGCCCATTTTGCGGATCCACCAATGTGAATGCAGAGGCCCACGAGGCGCGTGTGATACGCCCCTCGGGCATCCTGCCTTTCAAGGTGACCAAGCAGGCTGCGCTGGAGAAATTCAAGGTCTGGATCGGTAAGGGCTTCTTTGCACCCGGCAACCTCAAGCGCTTGGCGCAATTGGACCTGATCAGAGGGGTTTATTTGCCGTTTTGGACCTATGACGCCGATACGTTTTCTGAATGGGATGCCGAGGCCGGCTACTATTATTACACCACCGAGTACTACACCGACAGCAGTGGCAACCAGCAAAGCAAGCAGGTGCGTCACACGCGCTGGGAGTATGTGAGTGGCTATCTCGACAAGGCCTTTGACGACGTGCTCGTCGTGGGGTCCAGCGGGTTGGAGCAAAGATTCAGCGAGGAGATTTTTCCGTTTGAGCTCACGGAGATCGTGAATTACGATGGCCGGTACATCCTGGGCCACGAGTCTGAGGTCTACCAAAAGGACGTGAAGGCTGGCTACGATGTCGCCGAGGGCATCATGGACGACGCGATCCGCGCCGACGTCACGCGCCGCATACCCGGCGACACCAACCGTGGGCTCAGGATCAGGACGCAGCGCACAAACATCATGTTCAAGCACATCCTGCTTCCCTTGTGGATTGCGGCCTATTCCTACAACAGCAAGGTCTATCGCTTCCTGGTCAATGGACAGACGGGCAAAATCTCGGGCAAGAAGCCGGTGGCAGCATGGAAGGTGATCCTGCTCATCGTGCTCATCCTCGGCGTGATTGCTGCGATCTACTTCGCGACCAAGGGTACCGGTACGACGACTCAATGAGGCGCAGCCTCAGGCGATCAATTGTAAAATGCGCCTAGCAGGCAGTGCATGTCCAGCTTGGACATCATTTCCTCAAAGGCCACACCCTGCTCCAGCAAGCCGTCTTGCACAGGTTTCATGCATTCGCAGTCGTCCATCTTGATTGAAAAATCCTCTTCACCCTTCAGCGCGGCTTGGATGGCAGCGTTTTGGGAAGCGAAGACAGCTGCCTGCAGGTCGCCTTTGTGGCCTTTGCGTAGGGACTTGAGCTCCGTCATGATCGCCTCGATGTCCCATCCAGGCTCGGTGGTGATCATTTGGTGCAGGCATTTGCAAGACTCGGCCGCCAGGGTTTCGGCCTTGCTTTTGGGCTTGGGGCCGTCCCATGCGGGATTGCTGTCACAGGCCGTGAGCAGGGTGCCGAGGAGCAGGAGCAAAATGAGATGACGCAGTTTCATGGCGTTGAATTGAATTTGGGACGAATTTAAGGAAACTCTCGCTCTCTCGGCAGGGATGAGATGGCGCTGGGGCCAAACAAAAAAATCCCAAGGCTGGAAAGCCCGGGACTTGCTTTTGAGTTGTTTCAGGAAAGGTGCCAGCAACTATCGGGGCTGGCATCGGCCGAGATTGTGGTTCTGGATGGCTGCCGCGTACTCACCAATACGGGCAAATGCCCGACAAAGCATTCGGCAAAGCCTTGTCGTGCGATCGTCTTGAATCTGTGCAGCCATCTCTTGTGAGGGAGACGGCGCGCAACCCGACATTGCGACTCAAGTGCGACCTGTACCATCGCTCAAACCACTCTACATCAGTTGGCGGTTCGTCGCCAGACAATCGGTCTATGCCGAGTCCGCGACTAATGCCCACTTTGAAGAATCTGTTCATATCCGTCTCGTAATTGACAAATAAGAAGTGGGGGACGAAACATGTTCTTGCGCCTTTCCTGCCTGCCATGCTTCAAGCAGGCGAGGAAATTGATCGGCGTGCTGCAAGCTCCTAGCTTGCGCGGGCTGATGGATGCTGATTGCAAATTGCTGTATTGCGGCACCTTCTGTTGTTGTATCAAATATACTCAAAGTAGGGACAGGGATCCTTTTTGTAGTGTCCAATGGTATGATTTGGCAGGTGAATGGGCTGGGCGGGCGATTGGCAGGCGACAACGGCTCCCCATCGATTGTTCTGCAAGGCAAATCGCCATAGGCTTGTTGCAAAACGATCGGTCAAAAACAGGGCAGATGTAAAAATATTATTTTGTGCGCTCGGCAATGTGCACCACCAGCTCTGCCACTACGGCATTCACAAATGCCTCCAGTTCGTCGAGTTTCGTGGGCACGATTTCCAAGTGCTCGCGCTCCCGCGCGATGTGTTCGAGGTCCTTGAACTTGTCCCTCAGCGCCTCGGAACCACTGTAGGCCGCCGAGCTCTTGTTGCGGTGGGCTGTCGCCCTCACGGTGTCCCATTCCTCAGCCAAGGCCGCCGTGCGCAACTCCTGCACAGCCTCTGGGAGCTTGGCCACGAGCTTGCCCAGGATGCCCAGCACAAAATCGGGATCCCCGTTGGAGACAGCGTCCAGCATGGCCATGTCGGTGAGCTTTTCGCCCGCCGCAGGAGGCGGGGTCGAGACTTTGGGCGTTGGTGTCTCCGGTACGTGTGGGGCTTCGATGGCACGTTCTATCGGTGCATCCAGCGGCAATTGGTGCTTCTCTGTGCGCAATGCAGGCACGGTGCGCAGCATGCGCACGAGCTCATTCATCAGGAACGGCTTGGAAATAAAGGTGTCCATGCCAGCCTCGAGGCAGCGCTTGCGGTCAGACTCCATGGCATTGGCGGTCATGGCGACGATGAGCGGACGCTGATCCTTGCCCATGGTCGCGATGATGCGCCGCGTAGCCTCCAGTCCATCCATCACGGGCATCTGCACATCCATGAAGATGAGGTCGAGCTGCCCTCTTTCTGCGATTTCCAAGGCCTCCTTGCCATCGTTGGCGATTTCGGGCTGATAGCCCAGGCCGGAGAGCATGCCCATCGCCACCTCTTGATTGATGGGGTTGTCCTCGGCGATGAGGATGCGCAAGGGGATTTGTTCGGCTAGGGTGGACAAGTTTTCACTCGTGGCCTGCACGTCGCCACTGATGCGCTGATGGGTGATGGCCATGAGCAAGTCATCGCGCTTGAGCGGCTTGGGCAGCACCCATCCATTGGGGCCCACGGCATTTTGCAGCGAAATGGCAATGTCGGGTTCGGCCATGAGGCCAAACGATAGGTTGCGGTTATCGCAAAGGGAGGCGATTCGCCTGGCAAATTGAGCTGGCTCGCCGTGGCTCAGCCGCAGGTCCAGCAGCAAAAAGGCAATGTCGCCCGAATCCAAGGCTGCGTCGGTGGCCTCCTCGACGCTGTCGTAGGCCTGCATGATCATGCCCCAGTGTGCCACATATTCCTGCAACAGGTCCTTGGTAGCGACGTGCTGCATCGCCACGATGATCCTGGTGCCCACCAGCGCTTTGGCGGGGTGGGCGTCGCCTGGATATTGCCAAGGCCCCGAGGTACCGACCTTGATCGAGAAGAAAAACTCCGATCCTTTGCCGCTTTCGCTTTCCAGCCACATGTCGCCGCCCATCATGCGGCTCAGGTTGTAGCTGATGGCGAGTCCCAGCCCGGTGCCGCCATATTTGCGCGTCGTCGAGGCATCCACCTGCGTGAACGACTCAAACAGCGTGGCATGCTTTTCCTTGGGGATGCCGATGCCGCTGTCCTTGACCGATATCTGGATGAAGGCAAATTCCCCCTCGAGCTTGATGAGTTTCGCGCGAAGCGTGATCTCACCTTGGGGCGTGAACTTCACGGCATTGCCGACGAGGTTGGTCAGGATTTGCTTGAGGCGGGCAGGGTCGCCCATGATCGGCCCCCTGATGTCTGGATCGACCCAATAGAGCAATTCCAGGCCCTTGGAGAATGCGCTGAAGGAGAGGATGTCCATGACTTCCTCCATCAAGTGGCGCAGGTCAAAGGGGATGTGCTCCATGTCCATCTTGCCCGACTCGATCCTGCTGAAGTCGAGGATGTCGTTGATCAAGCTCAGCAGGCTCTGCCCGCTGATGCGGATCGTCTCCACAAACTTGCGCTGCTGTGGCGTGAGCGCGGTGCGTTCCAGCAAGTCGGTCATGCCGATGACGCCGTTCATCGGGGTGCGGATCTCATGACTCATCTTGGCCAGGAATTCACCCTTGACTTGGTTGGCTTGCTCCAGGGCCTCGGTGCGTTGCTTGACCTTGACCTCCAGGATGCCCCGCTGCCGTTGCAGGGTATTGGTGCGGATGCGGATGATGCCCATCAGCAGGAGCGCCACCGCCACGATGACCAGGATCCCAAACCAGGAGGTTTCCCAAAACGGCGCACGGATGGTGAAATGCAGGACTGCAGGCTGTGGTGTCCAGATGCCGTTGGCGTTGCAGGCGATGACCTTGAATGTGTATTCACCCGGCCGCAAGGGGGAGTAGACCCTGTAGTTTTCGGTGGATGCCTCGGAGTAGGCGGTATCGAGTCCGTCGAGGACATAGCGGTATTTTACTTTTCCACCGAGGTGCTGGGTCACGCCCGTGAATTGGATGCGCACGTCTTCTTCCTCAGGGTCCAGCACCGGATCGATCGGGACATTGGTCCAGGGTGATGTGGTGACTCCGCGAGCAGCCCAGTCTATATTGGCGAGGTTGACCTTAAAATCGCTGATCTCGATCGTGG
>JANMIM010001231.1:0-5022 GCA_031375795.1 Bacteroidota bacterium | reverse complement strand
GCTCGCCCCAGTAGCGCTGCCGCGAGAAGTTGGGATCGCGCAGGCGGTAATTCACCCGACCCTCGCCGATTCCTTTATCTGCCAAAGCCTGGATCGCACGGCGCACGGCAGCTTTCACTTCCAAACCGTTTAGGAAATCAGAGTTGATGAGCTTGCCTTCCTTGGATTCGTAAGCCTCCTCGCTCACATCGACGCCCTCAACGATGGGCAGGATCTCCAAGCCAAATTGTTTGGCGAATGCGTGGTCACGGCTGTCGCCCGCTGGCACCGCCATGATTGCCCCGGTGCCGTAGCCCCAGAGGACATAGTCGGCTGTCCAGACGGGAATCGTGCGGCCATACATGAAGGGATGCTTCACGTAGGCGCCGGTGAACTTGCCGGTGATCTTTTTTTCCTGCTGGCGCTCGACCTCGCTGCGGTTTTTGGACCAAGTGGTGTATTCCAGGACCTCCTCGCGGCGTTCGGGCGAAACAATCTGCTCCAGCAAGGGGTGCTCAGGTGCCAGGACCATGAAGGTCGCCCCAAAAATGGTGTCGGGACGCGTCGAGAAGACCTCGATGCGCTCGTCGTGCCCGTCGATCTCAAAGAAGAAGTTGGCACCCTCGCTACGGCCGATCCAGTTGCGTTGCTGCTCCTTGATGGAGTCAGACCATTGCAAGTCGTCGAGGCCTGCGAGCAGGCGATCGGCGTAGGCCCGCATGCGAAAGGCCCATTGGCGCATGGGTTTGCGCACGACAGGGTGCCCGCCGCGCTCAGAGACGCCGTTCACGACCTCGTCATTTGCCAACACCGTTCCCAATGCCGGGCACCAATTCACTTCGGTGTAGGCGATGTAGGCGATGCGGAAGTGGAGCAGGATCTCGTGTTGCCGCCTGGGTTCCATGGCGCGCCACTCGGCGGCCGTGAAGCTGCCCTCAAAGTCGTGCTGGGCGTCGAGTCCTTGGGTTCCCTGGGCGGCAAAGTGCGCGACCAAGGTATCGATGTGCTGGGCCTTGCCTGCGGCGCGGTTGTACCAGCTGTGGAAAATCTGCAAGAAGATCCACTGCGTCCATTGATAATATTCGGGATCGCAGGTGCGCATGTTGGTCGTGTCGGGGTCGTAGGCGAGCCCGATGCGGCCGAGTTGGGATTGGAATGTGCGCACATTGGCCTCGGTCGTCACGGCGGGATGCTGCCCTGTCTCGATGGCATATTGCTCGGCCGGCAAACCAAAGGCATCGAAACCCATGGGATGGAGGACGTTGTAGCCAGCCAGTTTCTTGTAGCGCGCCACGATGTCGGTGGCGATGTAGCCGAGCGGATGGCCCACGTGCAGGCCTGCCCCTGAGGGGTAGGGAAACATGTCGAGCACGTAATACTTTGGTTTGGAGGTGATTTGCTCGATGGCGAAGCTGCGCTTCTCCTTCCAGTATTGTTGCCATTTGGCCTCGACGGCCTGAAAATCAAAATTGCCCATGCGTGGTGCCCTTATTTTTAGGAGCGCTAAGTTAAGGAGGTTTCTAGGATTCTGGGATTTTTGGATGCGGTTTGGCTTCGGTCAGGTTATGCCTACTGCCCTTGGTCTGCCCTATGCTCTCCTGTAGGACTGCGAATTTGCAAAGTGGGCCATGGTGGAATAGAATAGCAAACTGCTCGAAACGGGTAATCTTACGCGCCCAAAATTTTTGTGTGATTTTTTTCCCCTGCCGCTGGAAAGTCCAGGCTTACTCAGCGGAACATCGCCTTGATGCTTCCCCAAGTGCGCTGCACCGAGGTGGGGTTGTGGGTAATGTCTGTGTAATAGGTGAATACAGCGCCATTTTGATAGACCTGTAGTTTGTAGCTGATGGTCTTGGCCTCGTCCTTGAACACAGTATAGTCCTGAAACGTATAGTGCAACGCGCCATTGGGGCTCACATTGCCCAGCAATCCATACTGTGTTTCATCGTTGACCTTGCGCCACAGTTTGAAATCAGTAATCCCGGCTTCGCTCGGCACTTCCCAAGCCACAAGTACATCGGCACCATCAGGAGACGCATGAAAGTAGTTCAGCGTCAAATTTTGGGCCTTTGCATTGGCTGCGAAAAAAACCAGCGCAACCGCCATCAAGAGCATTACAGTTGCATTTCTCATACCCATGTACGCAAAATTAGTGATTTTTCAAGCCAATCCAAGTCGCGAGAAGACAGTGTTGACAAAATCTTACGCACCCATGGGGAGTGAAAAGTGGGAAAGTGAAAAGTGGGAAAGTGAAAAGTGAAAAGTGAAAAGTGAGCCAGCAGCCTGAACTTGATCGTTCCGATCTTCTTTCATCTTTCATCTTTCATCCTCCCCTCAAAAAAAACAGCAAAGATCGCCCCGATCTCTGTTCGCCGCGTCCCGCTCAACGAGCCGGTGGGACAGGCGCCGGTCCGCAAAGCCAAGCGAGCTCTGAACTCTGAACTCTGAACTCTGAACTCTGAACTCTGAACTCTGAACTTCTGCCTCCCCCCCCATTCTTCAAAAAAATATCAAATTCCATTTTCCATTTCCAAATCTCCCTCGTATCTTTGTCCCCTTGTTTGTAAAAAGCTCAAAAGGATTATGAAAAGCGACATCCATCCAAACTACAGGTTTGTAGTTTTCAAAGATATCTCGACCGACTTCGCGTTCCTGACGCGCTCTGCTGTGAACACCCCAGACAAGATCACTTGGGAAGACGGCAATGAGTACCCACTGGTGAAGCTTGAGATTTCAAGCAATTCCCACCCTTTCTTCACCGGCAAGCAGAAGCTGATCGACACCGCTGGTCGTGTCGACAAGTTCTACACCCGCTACGGTGGCAAGAAGAACGAAGAATAAGACCGCCTTTGGCGTCACAAAAAAGAGCAAACCCAGGTTTGCTCTTTTTTTTTGCCCGATAGGACGCTGTTTTCCTAAATTGCCTTCCCAAATCCAGGATACGAGATGCAATTCCTCCTTTTTGACGACCTGAGCTACTTTGACCTGTGGCCGCTCACATTTACACGCCCCACGAGCGACCTGCGCGTGGGCATCGACCGGCTCATCGAAAAGTGGGCGCGCAGCCTCGGGCAGTTCCCCGGCAGGATTGCCTACGACTATCTGGCCTCAGCATATACGGCCTACGATCCGACATCGGAGACCTTGGTAATCTATGGCAAATTCATCCCGAATGCCGCCTTCGCCCTAATGCTCATCGCTGCCTGTGAACCGGGAACATTCTTCGAAAACAACCAAAAAGAGGTGCTCGCCTTCCGCTGCAAGCCATTGCTACTCGGCGCATTTGACGGCATCGTGACCCCCGAAGTCCTCCTGGCCGCTGGCCTCAAATCGGTCTCCGCACCTTCACACGACCGCCCCGCGATCCGATTTCCCTGGGACATCTTCAAGCTCAACGGCCAATGCATCCGCGAGGATTTTGTCCAGATCACCCAGGGTCGCAAGTCAGAGGCACCCACCGACCGACACAGCGCGATCTACGGGGCAGACAACTTGTTTCTGGAGCCCGGCGTGAAGATCCGTGCCGCCGTGATCAATGCCGAGGACGGCCCGATCTACCTCGGCGAGGGCGTGGACGTGCAGGAGGGCGCGCTCATCCATGGCACACATGCATTCTGCGCGCACAGCACGCTCAACATGGGCGTGAAACTCAGGGGCGACACCACCGTGGGGCCGCACAGCAAGGTCGGCGGCGAGATCGCCAACAGCGTGATCCAAGGCTACAGCAACAAGGGCCACGACGGCTACCTCGGCAACTCCGTGATCGGCGAGTGGTGCAACCTCGGCGCCGACACCAACACCAGCAATCTCAAGAACAACTATACCGAGGTGAGGGTATGGAACTATCGGCAGGAACGGTTTGCGCGCACGGGAACGATTTTTTGCGGCCTGATCATGGGCGATCATAGCAAATGCGGCATCAACACGATGTTCAACACCGGCACGGTCGTCGGTGTGAGCGCCAACATCTTCGGGGCGGGCTACCCGCGCAACTTCATTCCCTCCTTCAGCTGGGGCGGATCGGCAGGCTTGAGCACATTTACCCTCCCCAAAGCTTTTGAAGTCGCCCAAGCCGTGATGGCGCGGCGCAAGATCACATTCTCCGACTCTGAAAAAGCAATCCTCACCGCAGTCTACAACCGCACTGAAAAATACCGCAACTGGGAAAAACAAAACACAGCACCCGCAGGGGAATAAGTATGGCCAACCGAAGAAAAATCGCAGCAGGAAATTGGAAAATGAACCTCGGCCCCAGCGCTGCCACCCAACTGGCGGGCGAATTGGCGGCCGGATTTGATGCCAAGGGCGTGGAAATGATCCTCGCCGTGCCCTTTGTGGACTTGGCGGTCGTGGCCCAGGCGATCAGCGGGCACGCAGGCATCGCCCTCGCCGCCCAAAACCTGCATCCGGCCGAGAGCGGAGCCTTCACGGGCGAGACCTCGGCGGCCATGCTCGCCGAGTGCGGCTGCAAATACGTGCTGGTCGGCCACAGCGAGCGCCGCGAATACTTCGGCGAAGGCAACGCCCTGCTGCTGCAGAAGCTGAAGCAGGCCCTCAAGCATGGCTTGAAGCCGATCTATTGTTTTGGGGAGACCTTGGCGCACAGAAATGGGGGCCAGACATTTGAAATCGTGGCTCAGCAGTTGCAAGAGGCTGTTTTTGCGCTGGAGGTGACGGAATTTTCGCAGGTGATCCTGGCCTATGAGCCCGTATGGGCGATCGGCACGGGCGTGACCGCGACCACGGAGCAGGCGCAGGAGGTGCATTCGTTCGTGCGTGGTTTGGTGGCGCAGCACTACGGCAGCGCCGCCTCCCAGCAGACCCCGATCCTCTATGGCGGCTCCGTTGGCGCCGCCAATGCCCAAAGCCTATTTGCCTGTGCAGACATCGACGGCGGACTCGTCGGCGGTGCAAGCCTCAAGGCGCCTGATTTCCTGGCGATCGCGGCAGCTTTTCAATAGGTTTGGGTATTTGCAGGGTATACTTTGCGAATAAAGCATTGGCTGTGAGTACATTCCTGTATGGGCAGGGCATGCCCTGCCC
>JANMIM010000241.1:0-1104 GCA_031375795.1 Bacteroidota bacterium | reverse complement strand
CTTTCGTGTTTTGCAGCTGAGGGTGCACGCTGCGAAAGCGAGGGCGACACATAATAATATGGCTTGGAGGCGAGGACTGTTTTTCATGGACGGAAAGTTGAATCAAAACAAGATCGGCTCCTTGGGCCCAGGGAACTTGGGCTGGGTGCCGAGGAGGTAACAATCGAGGGCGGCCTTGACGCGGGCGAAGTATTCGCGCATCATGACTTTGTAGTAGGGCATGCCGTGGAGGGGATCCTTGGCGACGTAGCCGCTGGCTTTGATGCCCTTGGAGTCGGCGATGAAGAGGGCACGCTGTACATGGAAGCGCTGGCTCACGACGATGATCTCGTCTTGGTCAAACACGCTTTTGGACCGCACCACGCTGTCGAGCGTGCGAAAGCCCGCGTGGTCGTTCACGATGTCCTTGGAGGGGACCCCGAGCTTCACGAGTTCGCGGCGCATCGCCTCGGTCTCGTTGTAGTTGTCGGTGCTGTTGTCGCCGCTCACGATGATCTTGAGGACCTTGCCGGCGTGGTAGAGTTCGGCGGCGGCGTCGATGCGCTGCATGAAGAACACGTTGGGGCCATGGGCGGTATTGGCGCTCGTGCCGAGGAGGAGGGCGACTTTGGCTTTGGGGACGTCTTGCACATTGTCATAGATGCGACGGCTGGTGGATGCGACGACCCATATATTGATGGCCGCCACGGCGATCACGCCGCCGAGCAACCCAAATAGGCCCAGGCGCACGGCGCGCCCTCCGTATTCCCGCCAAAACTTCATCCGCCGGCGAGCTTGTATTTATAGCCTTCTTTTTCCAGCTTGATCCCGACCTCCTTGCGTTTGTCGCCTTGGATCAGTATTTCCCAGTCCTTGACGGTGCCGCCGGTGCCGCAAGCCTGCTTCAGGAGCTTGCCGAGGGCCTCGAGGTCCTCGTTGCGGCCCCGCCACTCGCGTATCACGGTCGTGAGCTTGTTGCCCTTGCCGCGGAGGAGGTGAATGCGCAGGTCTTGCTGGTTGGGCGGGGGCGTGATGCTCCCGGTCGACTTGTGTGCGTTGGAGGGCTTGAACTCGGGGTCGGTCGAGTAGACAAGGCCTCCTAGGCTGCTGAAATCATTGGAGGAC
>JANMIM010000214.1:0-1655 GCA_031375795.1 Bacteroidota bacterium | reverse complement strand
GCAGGATTTGCTCCAGGACGGCCTGCGCATCGGTGACCTTGTTCATGAGCATGAGCAAGTCATACTTGGCTTGCCAGTAGCGTGTCTCGGTGGGATTCTCGGCGATCAGCTCGTCCAATTGGGCCAGGGCCTTGTCGGTCTGATTGGTGTACACATAAAGTTGGTGCTTGCGAAAGGCGATTTCCTCATTCTCCCCGGTCTGCTTCTCCAGTTGCGAATAGACCTCGATCGCCTTGTCAAACTCCTTGTTCACGATGTAGAGTTGCGCGAGATCGTAGAGGGCGTTTTTGTCTTCGGGGAAGCGTTTGGCCAGCGCGATTTGCACGTCGAGTGCCTTGTCCATTTCCCGTGATCCTTGGTAGGCAGTCGCCAACTCGGTGTAATACCAATAGTTGTCTGGATTCAAGTCCAATGCGATTTTGCAATACCTGACCCCTTCGCCATAGTTCTTGAGTTCGTTCTGGATTTTGCCGATGTTGTAGTAGGCAGCATGGTTTTTGGAATCCAAGGCCAGCAATTCCTTGAAAAGCCCGATGGCCTCGGTCTTCTTTTCCTGGAGGTAGAGGGTATTGGCTTCGATGAACAGGTAGTCGATGCGCTCCTTGGTCTTGGGGTCGACGGCCGTGGGTTTCGGGTTGCCTTTTCCCTTTTTGCCGCCCTGCGCATCGTTGTTTTTCTCCTTCTTCTGCGCTTGAAGCCCGTCGGTCCCCAGCACACCACACAGGAGGCTTGGCCCTAGAAGCAAGGCGATAAAGAGCAACAATGTGGTTCTTTTATTCATGGGGTCTAATTCTGGAAAAATCACCGATATCGAGGTTGCGGCTTCCACTTTCCACATGGGCGTGATTGCCTACCATGCTGTTGGACATCACGGTGTTCACAATCTTTGTTTTCTCTCCGATGATCGAGTTGCTCACGATTGCATTCACGACGGTGCTGCCATTTCCTATCGATACGTTGGGACCGATGATTGCGTTTTCCAGTCGCACGCCTTTCCCGATGTGGCAGGGCGGAATCACGGTGGCGTTGCGCACGAAGAGGTCTGTGGACACGAGGGATTTGCCGTCTCGGGTGTCGTAATCGAGGATTTTGATGGTGGTATCGATCATGGCGTCCTTGTTGCCGCAGTCCATCCAGTCGTCTACGGTGCCGGGTACAAACTTGGCGCCCTTGGCTTTCATGTTTTCGAGGGCGTTCGTGAGCTGGTATTCGCCCTTTTCCTTGAGGTCGTGGTCCAGTATGTGCTTGATCTCGCTGCGCAAGACCTGGCCGTCGCGGATGTAATAGATGCCGATGATGGCGAGGTCAGACACAAACTCGGTCGGCTTTTCCACCAATTCCTTGATGATGCCTTGTTCATCCAATGTCACGACGCCAAAGGCGCTGGGATTCTCGACCCGCTTCACCCAGATGGCGCCGTCCTTGTTGCGATCGACCTTGAAATTGGCGCGAAAGAGGGTGTCGGCAAATGCAATGATCACCTCGCCGTCCATGAGTTGCTCGGCCATCCAGATGGCGTGGGCGGTGCCCAGCGGCTGGTCTTGCTTGAAGATGTGGCCCTTGGCACCCAGTCGATGTGCCAGGCTCAGCAATTGCTCCTCGACCTCGGCACCAAAATCGCCGATGGCAAAGTCGAGGAGATCGGATTTGTCATC
>JANMIM010000165.1:0-1246 GCA_031375795.1 Bacteroidota bacterium | reverse complement strand
GGAATCAAGCTGCGGCTCATGCGCACGGTACAGAGCTTTTCGCGCTCGTATTTGTAGGCGAGGCGTGAAAACTCCTCGCGCAGGAAGCTGTAGTCAAAGTTCACGTTGTGCGCGACAAAAATGCAGCCATCGGTAAGCTCGACGACCTGCTTGGCGATCTCATAAAACTTGGGGGCAGAGGCGACCATGGCATCGTTGATGCCCGTGATGTCGGTGATGTAGCTTGGGATGGGCCGCTCGGGGTTCACAAGGGTGCTGAATTCGTGCACGATGCGTTGGCCGTCGTGTACCACGACGGCAATCTCGGTGATGCGGTCCTTGGTCGCACTCCCGCCTGTCGTTTCCAAGTCGATTACAGCATACATTGTACTACATGCACGATTGAGACGGGAAAGTTAAGCCTAAGCAACGCCGCATTCAAGGGTTGGAGGATGTGGATTTGTGTGTAAGGCTAAAAAATAAACAGAGGGAGTAACTCTCCCTCTGTCTGTCAAAACGACCAACCTAAGAACCACAAACTATTCGGAAATCTTGTATTTTACGTTCGCTAGCTCTCAGTTCCAGAGCCAACGATACAAAGATGGTGTCAAGAGGGAGCAATTGAGCATACAAAAAAGAACAAAAAGTAACACTGTAACGCTTTTTCTTGGGGACTTGTCGCGCTCAAAGATGGGCCCTGTCGCCATCCATCCTCCAAAAAACACACCGCCAACTTCAGAAAAGTAACGCCACAAATACGCCACTTCCCAAATTCATCCGATTCCCATGCAGCACATCTGATGCCCCACGATCCTGCCAAGCCCAGCCCAGCGAGCAACTATCTGTCCTTGAATCGACATTTGGAGGGCGGCATGGCCGAATTGTATGATTTGAGTGGGAAGATGGTGCGGCAGGAAACCTTGGTTGCCGAGGCATCCACGATCGATGTCTCGACCTTGGCGGGTGGAGTCTACTTGCTGCGGGTGCAGACAGCGCTCGGTCACAGCAGCCAAAAGGTCATGATCCAATGAACAAGGGGCGCCTATCGGCCAACCGATGAATTTTCAACCGTCAGATTGTTGAAATCCCCCCGAAACGGCTCTCTGAGCCGTTTTCGGTTTGGATGGCACGTGGTTTGGGACAATGCGATTCCCTGGAAAGCTACAGATTCCTACTTGATGGCCCATTTCACCCCAAAGGTGATGAAGTGGCAGCGCCAATATTGGCGGTAGACCCGGGCATTGTAGTTTTGGTTGGTGAGGGCATA
>JANMIM010000143.1:0-3841 GCA_031375795.1 Bacteroidota bacterium | reverse complement strand
TGCTGCGCATCGATGCCGACGTGAACCTCTATTCACAGCCTGCTCCTGTGGGCAATTTCCATGTGTGCGGATTGGGCAACCAATTTGACAGCAGCAGCCCCTATACCTCTGGTTATCAATTTTTTCCACGCTACATCGAGGACATCAAGCTGCTCCCCGTGGCATCCTTGGGCGCCGATACCTCCTTTTGCGATGGTGGCTCGACGCTGCTGGGCGCGGACTTGAGCGGCGACACCTACCTCTGGAGCACAGGCGATACGAGCCAAACGATCACTGTGAGCAATGCAGGCACTTACAGCGTCATCGTGACCGATACCACGCTCAACGAAATGGCCTACGACACGCTTGTTGTGACCATTTTGCCACAGCCTGTCGCGGCCTTTACCATCAACGGAGCAGCGAATCCCAGCTTCAGTTTCCAAGACAATTCCAGCAACAGCACGTCCCTATTGTGGGACTTTGGGGATGGCAACACGAGCACCATCAGCAACCCGAGCAATGTCTATGCAGTTCCCGGCAACTACACCGTGACCCTGATCGCGACCAATGCCTGCGGATCAGACACCATCACTGACTCGATCACCGTGCTCGTAGGCGTCGCAGAAGGCCTGTTGGGTCAATTGTCGGTCTATCCCAACCCCAACAATGGACAATTTACGGTTGCGCTCGAGGGCGATGCAGGTTCTGAAATGGAATTGACCGTGTTGGATCAATTGGGTCGCGGCATCCATCGCCAAACGGGCGGGAACCGCCAAACGGTGACCTTGGACCTCGCAGCAGGCCTGTACCTCGTGCAGATAGCCAATGCCGACGGCAAGGCTTGGGCACGGGTGATCGTGCGTTAGAGAATGCCTTGATTTCATGAAAAAGCCCCTCTTTGAATGCCAAGGAGGGGCTTTTTCTTGGTGGGAAATGGGGCTCCCGTCGGCGATTCTACCCGTTCAGGTGGTTCAATCCTTCGACCTCGCAGTACCCGGTGTTGGCCCAAATTGATAAGATCGGACCTTTGTCATCCTCACGCAGCTCGCGTACAATCGCGTTGCGGTCACCTGAGGTAATCGTAATCTCCACATTGGATGCCGGCGCAATTTCGTACATCATGCCCTCAGGCTCAATGACGCAACGGATCCTCGTTGTGCGGAGGTTGCTGAATTGGAAGGTTGGGTAATTCATATTCAAACGATTAAGAAGAATGCAACTTGAACGAGTACCCGACGGGCGGAACCACAACAGCTTCAGAATGGGGATTCGATGTAGAGTAGATCGCGAAACAACCAATACCAAAACACAGATCCATCGTTGACTTGCTTTCGATGCAAGAGAAAAAACAATGAATGAACACTGTTTCCACAATTACCTCTTTTACAGGATCGTCGTACCCTTACATCGTTTTCACTGAAAAGAATTTGTTCATGTGAGATCGTTGCGACATCGTCTATTTTAGGAAGTTCGCCGATATTTTTGGGCTGCATTCGAATGCCGGTTCCGGTCCACATATTGAGCGATCGATCCACAATTTGAATCATTTTGAGATGCCAATTGATGGGGCCAAAAACGTCGCTGCTATAGTCGAATCTTGCTAGAAAATCGGGGCCAAATTCATAAACCCGAAGCGCATGAAGGTCCCGCGTTCGAGGCGAAGCAAGCATGGTATCCACTGAAATTCCACCACTTTCACCAACAATGATATTACGATGACCAATTTCCAACTCGTCATTCACAACATGAATTTGCAATTCGTTTCCCTCTGAGTTCAAGACGATGTGTGGTTCGATGTGCGATCCCTCCTTCAATGGACAACGCGGGGAAAGCGAAAACAAATCAAAATCAGCAAAAAACGAATCGTTCGCAGTGATTGGCATGTCCCAACAATCTGTATGCGCTGCGTCGAGATTGGGCTGCGCGCTGGCATGATCTTGTCTACAGCCTGAACCCCAGGTGACGACGGCTAGCAAGAGCATGAATATCAATCTTGCATTCCTCAATTTAGATTCCAGATAATGACCCTCATACAGTCTTTTCCACCTTTTCCCGCGTAGCTCGATGGACTTGAGAATTGTGGTTTCGTCCAAGATACAAAAATCCAGTTCACTGCGGGCTTACAACCTCACGCTTGCGCTAAAATTGTATTCGGGTTTCCAACAGGCGATGACGATGGAGTCACCGACGAAATTGTTCAAGGTGCAGGCAAAACGGGCAATGCGATGTACGAAACGACAGGACCGTAATTGGCGGTATGTCATGATCGGACACAACGGAATTCATAGGTATAAGGGGACTCGCTTTCTGTCTTTCTCTCATGAACCTCATACCTCGCGGCTGCAGGCGTACTGCCCGCACCAGAACAACCCTCTACGACATGAGGCATGCAAGCATTCATCCAAAAAGAGAAACCTTCATCATATCCAATGAAAAAATATCTGGCAAGCTCCTTTCCATTCATGAAACAAACACAATACGTCTGGTCGGGTATCGAGATTCCCTCCCCGCAGACAAACGACGCAATAGATTCCTTGCCCAGTCCACTGTCGCTGTTGAAATAGTAAGCCCTGTCCCAGGCAAAATTCGTAATCCTCGCCAGGTCAAAAATCGTCCCTTTGGTCGCGCATTCCATCGACACGGCAACGAATTTCTCGCGAAGATCATTGTCCTTTTTCGCATTGCAGCCAACCAAAAAGAGCGGAATTGCAATTGCAAACAACCATTTTATTAACTTGAACTGCATCATTTTTTTATTGCTGGAGGGTAATCATCATTAGTATTTGAAAAAAATGGAGCCACTTTGTGCACTGCATATTGGTATCGCTCTTTGGAAAGTGTGCTGGGAAAGACAATGCCCTCCTTTTCCCCTTCCAAAACGGAATATGTGAACAATCTTCCCAATGCCATATCTGAAAGGACGCGCATGGCAATTTCTGTCCCGGATTTGTCTTTCATCTCCATCCCAATTTTTCTACCTTTTTCATTGTTTAGGAATGATTTTCCGTCTTGATTGAAATCGGGACCAACTTTCATGCGCAGGGCCAGGGTCTCGCCTGCGGCCTTGTATACCTGCTCCTGCTGGTCTTCCTTCATCCAGTCGGCATAAGTCCTCATCGGCTGCTTAATTCGTGGTTTCGTCCAAGATACAAAAATCCAGGTCGCCGCGGGCGATCGCTTGCGCGCCCTTGGACACGGAAGGTTCGACCACTTTCTCCAACTTTCATTGATTTCGAGGCACCAAGATCAATCCTTGCCCATAACCATATTCGTCAGCTTCCTTCCGAATCTCGAAACATGCGCTCTCAGGGGAACAATAGTCGTTCAGACAACCGAAAAGGGGCGGTTCCTCGCAAGCACCGATGTGAAATTCGGGTTCCGTGTTGTCATTGAGTACGAAGTGACGGACAATGTCCCTACCCACCAGAAAAAAAATGTATTTCTCATGCGCCGGAATCGAAAAACCATCGCCACAAATTTGACCTGACACTTGCTCTTGCCGCCATCCATCATTTTGCCCATCGATCATATACAAGCGGTCCCAATCGAATGCCGTCACCTTTGAGACACAAAATACTGTTCCAACTTCCTTGCATCGCAACATTTCCTTCAAGAATTTTTCCTTGAGCACAACATCCCCATTGTTGGAACAACTGGCGAATGATATTGCCACCCAAAGGAACAAAGCAGCTTTTCTGATGACGCTTTTGCCAAAATAATCTTTTTGTTTCATTCGATGGAACCCACTCCTGTCCTAAACAATTACTGAAACGGGCATAAAAAATGAGCGGAAATGGCTACCTTGTTTTTGCACCACAAAAATAGTCATCCCGCTCATGAGCAATATTACAATTTTCGCCCA
>JANMIM010000135.1:0-10651 GCA_031375795.1 Bacteroidota bacterium | reverse complement strand
GCCCACGATGTTGCTGTTGCCGACCATGACGACATCCTTGCCCTGGGTCTCGATTTTGTAGCGCCGCAGGATTTCCATGATCCCGGCGGGTGTGGCGGGGAGCGGTGCCGGCAAGTTCTTGGCCATACGACCGATGTTGATCGGGTGAAAGCCGTCCACGTCCTTGTAGGGCGAGATCGTTTCGATCACCTTGTTGGCCGATATCTGGTCGGGTAGCGGCAACTGCACCAGGATGCCGTCGACTTCGGGATCCTCGTTCAGGGCCTGCAGTTTTTTCAAAAGAAACTTCTCCGTGAGGCTGGCATCGTAGCGCAGCTCCGTGCTGCGGTAGCCGACAAATGCGCAGGCCCTCACCTTGTTGGCGACATAGGTTTGGCTCGCGGCATTTTCCCCGACCAAGATCGCGACCAGATGCGGCGGGCGATGCCCCGCGGCAATCTGCGTGCCGACCTCAGCCTTGAGCTCATTCTTGATCGTTTCCGACAGTTTTTTTCCGTCCAGCAATTCCATATCGATTCCTATTTGTGACTACAAAAAAGCCGACCCATTCAGGTCGGCTCTTGTGCCATGTCAATCCAGTTTCAAGATGGCCATGAAGGCGCTCTGTGGAATCTCCACGTTGCCGACTTGGCGCATGCGTTTCTTTCCTTTTTTCTGCTTCTCGAGCAGCTTGCGCTTGCGGCTGATGTCGCCGCCGTAGCACTTGGCTGTCACGTCTTTGCGTAGCGCGGAGATGGTCTCACGCGAGATGATCTTGGCCCCGATCGCCGCTTGGATGGCGATCAAGAACTGCTGCTTGGGGATCAATTCCTTGAGTTTCTCGCAGATCTTCTTGCCCCAATCATAGGCACGGTCGCGGTGAATGATGGCGCTGAGCGCATCCACCTGTTCGCCATTGATCAGGATGTCCAGCTTCACGAGCTTGCTTTCCTGGAAGCCGATCAACTCATAGTCAAAAGAGGCATACCCCTTGGAGATCGTCTTGAGGCGGTCGAAGAAGTCAAACACGACCTCAGCCAGTGGCAATTCGAAAATCAGCTCCACACGCGTAGGCGTGAGATAGGTCTGGTTTTTGAACATGCCGCGCTTGTTGATGCACAGGGTCATGATCGGGCCGATGAAATCTGAGCGCGAGATGATCTGTGCCCGGATGATCGGCTCCTCGACCCAGGCGATGCGCGATGGGTCAGGCAGGTCGCTCGGGCTGTTGATTTGCAGCTCGGTCTCGTTGCTCAGGAATGCCTTGAACCCGACGTTGGGCACGGTGGTGATCACGGTCATGTTGAATTCGCGCTCGAGTCGCTCTTGCACGATCTCCATGTGCAGCATTCCCAAGAAGCCGACCCTGAAGCCAAAGCCCAAGGCGGCTGAGCTCTCAGGCTCCCACACCAGGGCGGCGTCGTTGAGCACGAGCTTCTCCAGCGAGCTGCGCAGATCTTCAAACTCCTCGGTATCGACGGGATAAACCCCCGCAAAGACCATCGGCTTGACCTCTTTGAAGCCTTCCACGGCTTCGAGGGCAGGGTTCTCCACACCTGTGATCGTGTCCCCGACGTGGATCTCGCGCACGTTTTTGATGCCAGAAATCAGGTAGCCCACCGAGCCGCACTCGATCGTCTCGCGCGCTTCCATCTTGAGCTTGAGCACGCCGATCTCGTCGGCATGGTACTGCGATTCGGTCTGGAAAAACTTCACGTGCTGCATCTTGTGGATGCTGCCTTCCATCACACGCAGGTACACGATGGTGCCACGGTATTGGTTGAAGACGGAGTCAAACACCAGGGCCTTGAGTGGCGCATTGGGATCGCCTTTGGGGGCGGGAATGCGCGAAACGATGGCTTCGAGGATTTCCGAGATGCCGACGCCTTCCTTGGCGCTGGCGAGGATCACTTGATCGGCCTTGACGCCTACCAAGTCCATGATTTCGTCCCTGACTTCCTCGACCATGGCACCCGGCAAGTCGATCTTATTGATCACGGGGATGATCTCCAAGTCGTGCTCCAGAGCCAAGTAGAGGTTGGAAATCGTTTGGGCTTCAATGCCTTGCGCTGCATCGACGATGAGCAACGCACCCTCACAAGCGGCAATCGAGCGGGAGACTTCATAGCTAAAGTCCACGTGGCCGGGGGTGTCGATGAGGTTCAAGATGTATTTCTGCCCGTCCTGGGCAGTATAGTTCATCTGGATGGCCTTGCTCTTGATCGTGATGCCCTTCTCACGCTCCAGGTCCATGTCGTCGAGCACTTGGGCCTGCATCTCGCGAGAGGTGATCGTGCCGGTAAATTCCAGCAATCGGTCGGCCAGGGTACTCTTGCCGTGGTCGATGTGGGCGATAATGCAAAAATTACGAATCTTCTCCATAAGGAATTGAGCGGGCTTTTTCTAGGTCCTGAATGCCGAGCACAAAGGTAGCTCGGTATGTCCTGTCTTTTTGGACGGCAATCAATTAATTCTTGTCGCGGCGAAGCCCGTATTTCTCGATTTTATTGTACAAGTGACTGCGCTGGATGTCGATCTCCTCGGCAGTCTTGGTGATGTTCCACTGGTTGCGGCGCAATTTTTTCTCAATGAACTCGCGCTCGGCGTAGTCCTTGAAATCTTGGAAGCGCTCATAGCGCTCAAAGATGCTCTCCTCGTTGCGCTTGTTTTTGCGGGGAACTGCAAAGGCGATCACCTCCTGCTCGGTGATCTCGCCATCGCTCATGATCACGAGGCGCTCGATCACGTTGTGGAGTTCGCGCACGTTGCCACGCCACTCGAGTTTCACGAGTTCTTCCATGGCTTTTTTGTTCACGCGCGGCATCGGCACCTTGTATTCCTCGCAGATGTCCCTGAGGAACTGATCGACAAGCTGCGGGATGTCTTCCTTGCGGTCCTTGAGGGAGGGCACGTGGATGAGGATCACACTCAAGCGGTGGTAGAGGTCCTCGCGGAAATTGCCCTCTTCGATTTCCTGCAGCAGGTCCTTGTTGGTGGCGGCGATAATGCGCACATCGACCGTGAGGTCCTTGTCGCCGCCTACGCGGGTGATCTTGTTTTCTTGCAGCGCACGCAACACCTTGGCTTGTGCCGAGAGGCTCATGTCGCCGATTTCGTCCAGGAAGAGCGTGCCACCATTGGCTTGCTCAAACTTGCCCATGCGCTGCTTGAGTGCGCCGGTAAACGAGCCCTTTTCGTGGCCAAACAGTTCGCTCTCGATCAATTCAGAAGGGATCGCCGCACAATTGACCTCGATGATGGGGCCACCCGAGCGATTGCTCTTCTCATGCACCCAGCGGGCCACGAGCTCCTTGCCGGTACCGTTGGAGCCGGTCACGAGTACGCGGGCATCGGTAGGCGCCACCCGCTCGATGGTCTCCTTGATCTTGGAGATGATGGGGGAGTCGCCTGTGATCTCGCGCACCTTGGTGACCTTGCGCTTGAGGATACGCGTCTCGGAGACCAACTCGCTCTTGTCCATGGCATTGCGCACAGAGACGAGCAGGCGGTTGAGATCCGGTGGTTTTTGGATGAAGTCGTAGGCACCTTTTTTGGTGCATTCGACGGCCGTGTCGATGTTGGCATGGCCTGAGATCATGATGAACTGCAATTCTGGGTTTTGCTTGAGACCCAATTCCAGGACCTCGATGCCGTCGCGCTTGGGCATTTTCACATCGCAGAGGATCACGTCCCAATCCTCTTCCTTGATCTTTGCAAGGCCCTCATCGCCATCGGAGGCTGTGTCGACCTTGTAGTCCTCGTATTCGAGGATGTCTTTCAAGGTGCTTCTGATGCTCTCCTCGTCATCGATGATTAATATTCTAGGCGATTTCATTGTCTTAATTTTGGGACGAAAATTAGGGAATTTTCACCTATTCACAAGCAGGGTCTGTAATTTGCTTCGGTAGCCTTTGATCCTCAGCATGGTGGGTCGCCACATGGTCTGGCGATTTGTCCACGATGGGTGGTGCAATCGCTGCCTTGGGGCCTGGGTGAATAGGTTTTTTTGCTCGAAGTGTCTACTATTTTCCCCCATCCGAGGCCTCGATTCCCCTCCATCGGCCTAGGGAATGACACCGCCAAGTTGCACCCAATCTGGTGCTTCTGCCTCATAGCCTTTGACGCATTCGCCGGGGACTGGAAAGTGGTGGATGAAAACTGGCTGAGCTCGCTGGAGGTTTCGACAAATGATTGTATCATTGGACTCAGCTCAAAGAATTGGATATGGCAGAAGAAACACCTTGGTTTTTGCATGTACCGGGAATCGTGTCGGCAGATGTGCTGGCAAAAGTGCAGCAGGCGATGGACATCTTGCCCTTTGTAGATGGGCGCACGACGGCCGGTGGCCCGGCAGCGCGTGTCAAAAGCAACCAGCAAATGGCTGATTCGCCGCAAAAGCAGCAACTGGACCAGTTGCTGATGCAATACCTCATGGGCGTGGCCGACGTGCACAAAGCGTTTTTCCCGACCAAGGTCTATCCGCTCATCTACTCCAAATATGGCGCCGCCGACACCTACGGTTGGCACCTCGACAGCCCGATCATGATGGGGCAGGTGCCGATACGCACCGACATCGCGATGACCTTGTTTGTGGCCGCCCCAGACACCTATGACGGCGGCGAACTCGAGGTGATCGTGCCCGGCGGCAAGAGCATTTGGAAATTGCCGGCTGGGGATGCGATTTTTTATCCGGCCACGACGGTGCACCGGGTGGCGCCCGTGACGCGCGGCGAGCGCCGCGTGTGCGTGACCTGGATCCAAAGCGCCGTGCGCGACCCACAGCATAGGCAAATCCTCTTTGACCTCAAGCGGGCTCATGAGCAGTTGGAAAACTCACCCGATTTGCAAGACGCCGCCACCAAGGTGCAGCATACATTCAGCCATCTCTTGCGGGAATGGGCTGAGATTTGAGGCGCGACTATTTCCCACTCAAGAATACCAGGGCTTTGTCGCCCTCGGCCTGTGCACCCAGCACTGCCCGAATGCCAAAGGGAAACTTGGAGGGATCGGATCCCTTGTCGACGGTCGGCATGTCTTCTGCCCAATACCCTGTGAGCCACAGTTTGCACCACTCCCCGGTCGGGCAATATTGATGGATGCGGTCGGCGAGGCTCACGCCCAGCGCCGAGTCGCTCAGCCGCAGCACGATCTTGTCCTCATCGTCCATGGGCTGTGTGCCGAGGTAGGCCTCTTGCCAGCCTCGCAGGCCATCATTGGCAAGTCGCAAGACGACGGGGATTTTGACGATGCGTTTGTCGGCCCCGGCCTTGCCCAGCGCCTTGAGCAGGTCGTTGCGGGGGGAGAGCGGCAGGCTTTGTGTATAGCTCGGCTCTTGGTAGGGTTTCATTTCCATGGAGTTGACGGGGGATGTGGGTGTCTGGGTGTGCTTGCAGCCAGTTGTGGCAGTGAGCCACAGCAAGAGTCCAAGCCACACGCGGAATCGGGAGTCACGTTTCATGGCAATGAATTTACAGCGTTTGCCACCAAAAGCAAAGGCCGTCCATTGGGATGGACGGCCTTTGCATTCCTGCATTTGCCTCAGCTCAGAAGAAGTAGCCGACGTTCAGGCCGATCGAGCTGATCTTGCTGATGCTGCCCGTATTTTTCTTGTTGGTGTAGCTCATCAAGCCCAGGCTGTAAGTAGCGGTAAACTCTAGCATGCCCCAATCAAACTCCATGTCCACACCTGCCCCTGGCGAAAAGCTGGTCGTGAAGAAGTTGACATCTTTGGTGTCTTGCGTCTCGACACTGGTCTTGATTCCCAGAATATCGACGTCTGTAGCGATCTTGTTTGAGAAATTGATCTCTGGGGTCACTCCAAACAAGCCCACAATGTAGAGGCCGCTACCAATCTCAGGGGAACGAAATTTCAAGCCTAGCGGAACCTCGATCGAGGTAAGGCTCGTCTTGGAATCCATTGAGAAACCAGTCGTGCCAAAACTGGAACCCACATGACGGTTTGCGATGTTGATGCCTGTTTTGAAGGCGATCTTTTCAGAAAAACCGTATGTGAAAATAAAGTCAAACGCAAACCCGACGCCGGCTTTGTTTTCCAAGCCAACTGGTTTCTGCTTGGTGGAATCATCGACTACACTGGCCCAGCTCACCATCGGGCGAATGCTGAAGCCGACTTTTGCACCCTCTTGGGCCATTACGCGATTCATGCTAGCAAGGCCAAGGATCAAGAAGAGCGCACTGAGTAATACTGTTCTTTTCATACTTTTCGGTGATAGTGTTACTGAAATCATTTCGCAAGCTGAAACAAGAATCGTTCCAAAATGCTGCACAATTTTAAGCATTTCGACGGAACATTCATATTTTTGGCCACATTATGCCGTTCTCTATGATCTTGGAGATGTATTGTAAGTCGTTGAAGAATCTGTCGAAGGTTGGATTGTTGGGTTTCCTGTTGCTGCTAGTTACCTCGGGCTGCGGCCGTGCCCCCGAGGATATTTCCTTGGATGACGTGAAACTGGACCTCAAGGTGATCAGGCTGGACGAGGCACTGTTTGAGAGCATCCAGACTTTGCAGCAGGATACGAGCATCGGTCCCAAGGCCCTGTTTGACAAGCATTTCAAGGAGAGCGAGGGTTTCATCACCGACTGGATGTTTCGTGGCAATGACAGCATCGCCACCGACAGCATGATCGGCGATGCGATGGGCGCCTTTTCTTGGGATCCTCAAGGGCAGGTGCTGCTCGATACGATCCACGAGGCACTCGGCACGTTTGACTTGAAGGCCGCCTTGGAAAATCCGCTCAAGCGCTACAAGTATTATTTCCCCAACAAGACCACCCCGGTCGTCGTCGGTTATGTCGATGGCTACCCACGCACGGCCCAGGCAGGCTTGGACCAAATCTACATTTCGCCCGACTACCTCGGCATCGGCATGCATTATTTCATGGGCCCGAGCTTTCGTTATTACCCCTTGGACCTGCCGCGCTACATTCGGCGGCGGTGTACGCCCCTGCACATTCCCGCCCTCGTCGTGCACAAGATGGCAGACCTCATCGTCCCCGAGCCTGACTTGTCCAAGAACCCGGTGCTCGTCGACTACGTGATCCAGCAAGGCATTAAGCTCTATTTTGTCGACAAAGTGCTGGGGCCAGCGGTCTCAGACACCCTCAAGCTGTTTTACGAGGCATCGCAAATGGATTGGGCCAATCTGTATGAAGGCCGCGTGTACAAGGATTTTGTAGTGGACCTCTACTCGGCAGATGCCGAGCTGCAGCGTCGCTACTGCGACGACAGCCCGTTTACCAGCCAACTCAACCGAGGCTCGGCTCCACGCCTCGGGCAGTTCATCGGTTGGCGCATCGTCGCACAGTACATGGACAAGCACCCAGAGGTGACGCTCGATGCCTTGGTGGAAATGCGCGATTACCAGAAGATCTTCAAGGATTCGGGCTACAGACCGCCCGTGGAATCCTGAGCCCAGGCCCGATGCGGGTCGATGCTTGGATGCACCTCGTTTTAGTCCACCACCAGCCGGTACACGGCACATTGGGTGCCGACACAGACGCGGAGGAAATACAATCCCTTGCCGCCCTCCAATGCAATGTTTTCCAGCCAATTGCCCCGCAAGTGACCGAGTGCCTTGTGGAGCAGGATTCGGCCGGTGAGGTCGCTGACCTCATAATGGACCATGCCAGGCTTGGCGAGGGAAGCCTGCAATTGAAAGTGGCCATGGCTGGGATTGGGCGAAACATGGACAAAATCCAGTGCCCCTTCTGGCGTGCCGATGAAACAGTCGACCACGACCGTGGTCGAGGCGACGGCACTGTGGCATTCGTTGGAGGCACTCACGCTCACATTATATGTGCCTACAGCAGCATAGGTATGGCTAGGATTGCTGCCCGTGCCGATGATCCCGTCGCCAAAATCCCAGCTCCAGACATCGCCAAAGGGGTCATTGCTCTCGAAAAGGACGGTCGGGCAGGCACTCGTGTCGGCTGTGATGGCCGGCGCGGGGACATTGTTGGCAAATACCACCGAGATGCCCAAGGCAGCACTGTCGATGCAGCCGTTCATATTCGTCTTGGCCATGTTGTACCAACCGTCCAGCGTCGCCCAGTAAACATTGGTGCCGGCGCCGGGGATTTGCACCCCGTTTCTGAACCATCGGCTTGTGCCCCCAAATGTGGCGGTGATCTTGAGGGAATCCTGGACGCACATCACTGTGTCCCTGCTCGGATTGAGCACGACATGGGGCAGCGGATTCACATAAAAAGGGAAGGAAAGCAGGGTGTCCAGCCCGACCACACTGTTTTTGAGGCAGGCGTGCCCCATGCGGGCACCCGCGCTGCTGAAGATGTGCGTGGCAGGCCCGGCAGGATAGACCGTGCTCACGGTGCCATCGCCCCAAAAATAGACCGCCGTGTCTGAGGCGAGTCCTTCAAAGCTCCAAGTGGCGACCTCGTTGATGCAGACGAAGCCGTCTGAAAATGTGAATTTCGGAGGCATCACGAGGCCCGAGAGGGCGTCGGGCGTCGTCATGCGCACGTTGCCATATTGGCCAGCGTTGGTCAGGTGCCGCAGTTCCTGGTTTTGGCTGGAGACAAGAAATCGGTCGTTTCCGAGATACAAAGCACCCACGGCTTCGATGCCCACTGCGCCTGTGATGGGAAGGTTGCCGATCGGTGAAAACGGTGCCGTCGCGGGCAATTTTTCAAACACAGCAGTATCGTTCCCCGACCAATGGTAGAGCATCTGGTCGTCGCGGTGGAAACCGATCACCTCGCCCTCGTCGCCATTCCCCAAAGCCACCGCAAAGGTCCTGGTCGCCGTCGCCTTGTCGATCAAAAACAAACGCTCTGCATCCATCCCCCCGCCATCACCCACCACGCCCATGAGTTGCCCGTCTTCCCGAAATGCAATCGAGGAAAATGCCGCGCCCAGATCACCGATGGCCGTGCAGGCACCGTTGGCCAAATTGACCGTGGCCAGCAGCGTGGAATTGGGGGATTGGGCGGTCTTGAGCAGGCAATAGGTGCGATGCCCCACGGGGTCATCGGCCAGGCCAGCGATCCCCGTCACCGTGTAGGCTGCCAGGGTAGGTGCCAAGCGTCGCGCAACGACCCACGAAGTCGTATCGATGGCCCAGAGGGAATCTTGCGTCGCCGATGCGCCATAGATCCATTGGCCTTTGGCGTTCAAGGCCGACAAGCAGATCAGCAACAGCCCTAAACAACCACTCCGTGGAATCTTGCGCATATCGATTTCGAGTTTTCCGGGCCGGGGTTTAGTTGGATGATCCCCCGGTAATACAAATAAACAAAAATGCAGGAGTGCAAAACCAATCGCAGCGCATGCATCCAAAGAAAAAGGGATGCTGCGCAGCATCCCTTTTTCACCAGATTCAGGCGTGGAATCGATTATTCCACGACGATGCGGTAGACTGCGCGATCGACACCCGACTCGACAGAGAGGAAATAGATTCCCGGTGCTGCCTTGACTTGGATGCGCTCAGACCAGTAGCTGCGTACGTCTGGGTTGCTGTTTTCCATGATCTTGCGGCCACTTATGTCGGTGACAGCATAGTGCAATGGGCCAGCCGTGTGCAATTGGGCCTTCAACATGAATGTGCCGTTGCTGGGGTTGGGGGAGACAGACAAGGCATTGCCAAATGTATTCTCGATGGCGATGATACAGTTGATGTTGATGGTGCCAGCGTCGTTGGCCGAGAAACATTGGTTGGAGGAGACCAGCGTGGCGTTGTAGGTGCCATTGGCGGCGTATGTGTGCGAAACAGGGTTGCCTGAGCCGAGGGGGCTGCCATCGCCAAAGTCCCATACCCAGGAGGTTGCATTGGGATCTGCGTCGGTGGCGGTAACCAGGGGGCAAGCCGAGTCATCGACGGTGACAGACGGGGAGAGTGCCCCGATGACGGTGACGTTGACGGTATCCATGGCTTCGCAGCCTGCATTGTCGGTAGCGGTTACAGTGATGGGATTCGCACCTGTGAGTCCAATGAAGCATTCGGCGGCTGTAGTGCTGCCATTTGACCACAGGTAGGTGACGGGGAATGCATTGGACAATGCGAAGCAGATGGTGTCACCATCGCAAATCGTTGAATCAACACCCAAATCGGCAACAGGTAGGTCGCCAAACATCACCATGATGCCCGTCGAGGAGCTGTCTGAGCAACCGTTGAGGTTGGTCTTGATCATGTTGTAGTAGCCATCAGCGGAGACCACGATGGAGGGCGTGGTGTCATTGGCCAGCGGCATGCCGTTCATGTACCATTGGCTCGAGCCGCCATTGGTGGCCGTGATGAGCAGCGTGTCGGTGAGGCACATGATGGTATCCGCACCGGGGTTGAGGGCCACGTTGGGCAGGGCATTCACGGTGATGGCAGAAGAAAACACCGAGTCCATGCCGACAATGCTATTTTTCAGGATGGCGTATGCGGTGTAGTTGCCCGCAACGCTGTAGGTGTGTGTCGCAGCGACAGGAGGAAAAACCGTGGTCGTGGTGCCGTCCCCCCAACTGTAGATGAGGGTGTCGCGGTTTTGGCCTGGCATCACGCTCCATGTGGCCGAGTCGCCGACGCAGATCGTAGATGCACTAAAGGCAAAACGAGGTGGCATCACCAAGCCGCGGAAGTCGTCGGGCAAGTTCATAAGCGCAGGGCCGTAAGCACCAGAAGCACTCACATGCTTGAACTGGCTGG
>JANMIM010000130.1:0-3816 GCA_031375795.1 Bacteroidota bacterium | reverse complement strand
CAATGCGAGGGTATTGCCGACCAAGATGGTGGAGAGCACCCGAGGAGTCTGCTTCACGAAGCCGGAAAGCAAAATCCCAGCGCTGTCGTTTTGGGCATTCTTGAGTTCGATCTTGAGGCGGCTCGTGCTCAGGAAAGCCGTCTCGATCCCTGAAAACAAGGCAGAGAAGATCAAGGTCACGGCGATGACCACGATGACTAGGGTCTCACTCGCCATGGTCGTCTGGGTTTTGTGGAGGAGTGACTTCTTCTTCTCGTCCTTCCTTCTCTTCAAATTCCTCCATCATCGCTCGCTGCTTGCGCCTGAAGGAGTACATGAAGGAGCACAGCATGGCCGCGAAGCTCATCAAAACCTTGCTCCCGAGCGAAAGTTCCTTGAAACTCACGGCCATGAACACCGCAATTCCCACAGCCACCAGCAGGTAGACATATTCCAGGTAACGCATCATAATTCTCCGTCCTTTACATTCACCGCGCCGCTGATGTTGAAGATTTGGTATTCCGTGAAGTCGGTGTTGGCGTCCAAACTGTCGCCATAGATGGTCTCGTTGGCCGTGAAGATGCTCACTTGGCTGCTGTCGGTGTGGATGCGGTTGGTGAGCTTGTTCCACCACAAGTGCTCAGTCTCCAACCGTTCACCCCTGGAATTGATCATGACGACCTGCCCCCAGAGCTCTGCATCGTTGAATTGGTTCATGAACTTGGCGGTGTCGGCCTTCATGTCGGTCTCTTTCTCGCCGGTGGGTGTAAAGAATACGAGGTGGATGCCCCGGTCGAAATACCGGATGTCTTGGTTGTTTTCCTTGCTTTCGATCGCATGTGGGGCGGTGAGCTCGGCTTGTATCACGGCATTTTCAGAAAATGTGAAGCGCACCTGAAAAGCCTCCTTGATCGGCTTTCCCTTTTCATACTGCTTCAAGGTCGCGTCCTCCTCCTCGGTGCGGGTGCAGGCCATCGTGGCGACCATCAACAATGCTATGAACCAAAAATTGCGCATGCGAATCCAAAATACAAATTTACGAAATATCTCATTGCCCAGCGGCAGTATCGGCTGTGTCTGCCTTGATCCCCGCCAAATCCATCACCGTGATCACGTGCAACACGCGATAGCCACGCAAAAGCAGGTCTAGACCTACGATGGTGTCGCCTTCGAGCATCACCTCGTCGGTGATCAACAGGGTCGGCCCCAGCATCCCGACACGGTCTGCCCGAGATTGATGGGGCCAGACCAGTTCGTCCCCCTCAAATTCGGTGCCATCTGCGGCCTGCAAGGCAAATCCATGCAAGGCGATCTCCTCGTAGGGGTACAGGGCAATGGCGGACTCGGCCGAAAGGTGCAAAACCTGTCGGCCGCCTGCGTCGGCCACCAACAAATCCGGCCCATTTTGAAACAGCGCCCTTTGTGTATTTCCCGAACCCCTGAAGCCCAGGCTTCCCGCAGAGATCTGCATCACAAATCCCTGCCGCCGAAACTCAAAAGCGGGGCGACCGATGTCCTGGGTGAATTCCAAAGGCTTCTGAGGCGCTGAAGAATGGGTTTGGGGATCGGCACATCCCGCCAAACAACCCCAGCAAAACAGGCCCATGACCAAGATCAAGGGTGCTCTTGCCCGCAAAAATCGATGTGAGGATGATGGAATGAAAGGCATCGGTGCAATCCCAAACGTGAATCGGGGCAAAATACGATATTTGTACAGAAATCTTGAAACTGAATCCATGGACTTGAAATCTAAGCTGCGCAGCCGCGCCCAAGAAATCTGGAAAGACACCGTCGCCTTGCGCCGTCAAATCCATGCCCAACCCGAGCTCGCCTTTGAGGAATACCTCACCAGCGCCCTCGTGAAAACCGAGCTCGCCGCCGCTGGCATCGACTTTCAAGACAACATTGCAAAGACGGGCGTCGTGGGCTTCGTGCGGGGCACGCGTGGCGAGGGCAAGACCATCGCCTTGCGCGCCGACATGGACGCCCTCCCGATCTTGGAGGCAAATGCGGTCGAATATGCCAGCAAGACGCCAGGCAAGATGCATGCTTGTGGGCACGACGTTCACACCAGTTCGCTGCTTGGCACTGCGCGCCTGCTCCAGGAAAACCGCGACCAATTTGCCGGCACGATCAAGCTCATCTTCCAGCCCAGCGAGGAAAAACTGCCCGGCGGCGCATCCGTCATGATCGCCGAGGGCGTCTTGGACAATCCCAAGGTGACATCCATCTTCGGGCAACACGTAATGCCCGGCATCGAGGCCGGCAAAATCGGCATGCGGCGCGGCATCTACATGGCAAGCGCAGACGAAATCTACCTCAGGATCAAGGGCAAAGGCGGCCATGGCGCGATGCCCCAAGCCTGCATCGACCCCGTCGTGATCATGGCCCAGATCATCACCGCACTGCAAACCGTCGTGAGCCGCATGGCCGACCCACGCCTGCCCTCCGTCCTCACCTTCGGCAAGATCACCGCCAACGGCGCGACCAATGTGATCCCCAGCGAGGTCTACCTCGAGGGCACCTACCGCTGCATGGACGAGCCGCAACGCGCCAAGGCCCACGCCATGATCGCCCGCATGTGTGTCGACATCGCCCGCAGCATGGGCGGCGACGCCGAAATCGACATCCTCAAAGGCTACCCCGTCTTGGTAAACGACGACGCCCTCGGCGAGCGTTCCCGCCGTTGGGCCGAGGAATTTGTCGGTGCAGAAAATGTCCAAGACCTCGACCTCTGGATGGCGGCCGAGGACTTTGCCTGGTACACCCACCAAGTTCCCGGCTGCTTTTATCGCCTCGGCACCCGCAACGAGGCCCGCGGCATCGTCCATGGCGTACACACCCCGCAATTCGACATCGATGAAACGGCCCTGGGCCTGAGCACAGGGCTCATGGCTTGGTTGGCGATCCAGGAGTTGCAGCATGGCTGAGCAGCCCCGCCAAATCCTCGTGATCCAAACGGCCTTCATCGGCGACGCCATCTTGGCGACAGCCGTTTTGGAGAAGCTGCATGCGCATTTTCCAGAGGCGGCGATTGATTTTTTGGTCCGCAAGGGGAATGAAAGCCTCTTTGTCGGGCATCCATTTTTGCGAAAGGTGCTCGTGCGCGACAAGCAGCTCGGCAAGCTCAAGAGCTTGCAGCAAGTGTTGCGCACCGTGCGCGCGGCGCACTACGATATCGTCGTGAACCTGCACCGCTTCGCCAGTTCGGGGATCATCGCCGGCTTTTCAGGCGCCCGCCACATCTGCGGATTCGACAAAAATCCATTTGCCTGGCGCTACGACCACAAGGTGCCCCACGTGATCGGTACCGCCCCCGGCAGCCCCCACGAAATCGAGCGCAACCAAAGCGTGATCGCGCACCTGACGGATGCTGAGGCGGCAGCGCCGAGGTTGTATCCCTCTGCCGCAGATTTTGCGGCGGTGCAGACGGCGACTCATTATATATGTGTCGCACCGACCTCGGTGTGGTTCACCAAGCAATGGCCCGAGGCGAAGTGGATCGAGCTGATCAAGGCCCTGCCGAAGGACCTGCATGTGTTCCTGATCGGTGTGGCGGGTTGGTCGGGTGTGATCCGCTTGCGGGGATTGCTTGAGAGCTACACGGCATCCCGCACGATCGCCAGATCCACGCTTGGCGCATGGATCGGAGGGAACGCGCTCCTCGGCATGCAGTTTTCCTGGATCCTTCGCCCGTTCTTCGGTTCGCCGCGCCTCGAGGTCGCCTTTCTCCGTGAGGATCCGATGCGAGGCAGCTTTCCCGAGGCGGTTTGGGGATCGATGAGAGAAATTTTCGGCGGAATGTCCTTTGAGACAGGATGTATCGCGGTCGTTTGC
>JANMIM010000107.1:0-2317 GCA_031375795.1 Bacteroidota bacterium | reverse complement strand
GAAAAAGGACTGAAGACCGTGCAAGTAAAAGGTGAGGCGGCATTCTATGGCCCCAAGCTTGACTTCATGGTGACCGACGCCCTTGGCCGGCCATGGCAGTTGGGCACGGTACAGGTGGACTACAACCTGCCCGAGCGCTTCAATCTGGAATACGTGGGCCCTGACAATCAGATGCATCGCCCTGTGATGATCCATCGGGCACCCTTTGGGTCGATGGAGCGGTTTGTGGCCGTTTTGCTGGAGCATACGGGTGGGGAGTTGCCGATTTGGCTCACCTCTGAGCAGGTCGCGATCCTCACGATCAGCGATCGTTTCAACGATTATGCGGAAAAAGTTTTGCATGAACTGAAAAAGTACGATATTCGTGCCTTCTTTGACGAACGTGGAGAAAAAGTGGGTCGTAAGATTCGCGACGCGGAAGTCAAGAAGGTTCCTTATATGCTTGTTTTGGGCGAAAAAGAGGTCGAGGAAGGTCTCGTAGCCGTTCGGAAGCACAAGCAAGGGGATTTAGGACAGATGACGGTAGAGGCCTTTGCGGCCTTGGTAGCCGACGAAGTCAAAAGGTCATTGAAGTTGAATTAAATTTTTTAAGGACTATCGCAAGAGAAAACGGCCCCCCCCAGGGCAGATCGCGGCGCAAAAGATTGCACCGCATCAACAACGAGATCGCCGTTCCTGAAGTCAGGATCGTAGGTGGCGAAGGTGAAGAAGAGAACGGTGTGATGAACACGCGTAAAGCACTCTTGCTTGCCGAGGCCAAGGGGATGGATTTGGTTGAAATCAACGCTGCACAGGAGCCGCCGATTTGCCGTATCATTGAATATACCAAGTTCAAGTACGAGCAGAGCAAGCGCGAGAAGGAGAAAAAGAAGAAGCAGCACATCGTTCAGATGAAGGAGATTCGATTCGGCCCCAACACGGACGAGCACGATTTCAAGTTCAAATTGAACCATGCCAAGAAGTTCTTGGAGGAAGGCAACAAGGTCAAGGCCTTTGTGCATTTTCGCGGACGTAGCATCGTGTACACCGACCGTGGCAAGGTGCTGTTGCTGGAGTTTGCCGATGAGCTCGCAGACGTGGGCAAGGTGGAAATGCTTCCCAAGTTGGAAGGCAAGCGGATGTACATCATCCTCACCCCCAAAGGCGGTCCAGCGGTGAAACCTTTGAAGTGAAACAATTTTTGAATTCATTATAGATTTGCATTATGCCCAAAATGAAAACCAACCGCGCAGCGGCCAAGCGGTTCAAAGTCACCGCCTCAGGTAAGTTGAAGAGGGCTCATGCTTACGCCAATCACATCTTGACCAAGAAGTCGAAGAAGCGTAAGCGGAACCTCCAAAAACTCACCTTGGTGCACCCCTCGGATGCCAAGAAGATGAAGGATCTGTTGGTGATGTAATTATTTTTCAACCTTGGTGATACAAGTCCCCAAGTGCTTGCGACCCCGTCGCTGAGCCACTTGTAGAGCCGCAAAAAAAAAGACTATGCCACGTAGTGTAAACGCAGTCGCCTCCAAGGCAAGGAGGAAAAAGATCCTGAAGATGGCCAAAGGCTACTTCGGACGTAAGAAAAACGTGTGGACCGTAGCCAAGAACCAGGTCGAAAAAGGCCTGACCTTCGCTTACCGTGACCGCAAAGCCAAGAAGCGCAGCTTCCGCGCCCTTTGGATCGCTCGTATCAACGCTGGAGCACGTACTCACGGTACGACCTACAGCCGTCTCATGGGCGCACTCCACGACAAAGGCATCGCCCTCAACCGCAAAGTCCTCGCCGACTTGGCGATGAACCACGAAGAAGCCTTCAAGGCAGTCGTGGACGCCGGTCTCAACTGAGTTGAGCCGCGCCGAAAATAAGATTTGCCCGCCCACAAGGCGGGCAAATCTCGTTTAGGGGCCCACCAAATTGTCTGCCGCCTAGCACGGTGACGGCATTCATAGATATTTTTCACGCATTGGTCGAATTTGCGGCATCATCTTTGTCCAACGCCTATTTTTGCACCCTACTAATTCTTGAAATCATGAGGAAATACAGTTTGATTTTGTTTGCCGCCATCACCTTGAGTTGGATGAGCTGCGACACGCTGAAATCGATTGAAAACTCGATCAACACGCCGACGACAGGTTTGTCTGAGTCCGACATCATCGCGGGATTGAAGCAGGCCCTCGAGGTCGGCACGGGAAACGCCGTGGGCGTCCTGAACAAAAACGATGGTTACCTGGGCGATGCGGTCGTGAAGATCCTCTTCCCGGCCGAGGCACAACGCGCTGCCGACAAGTTGCGG
Organism: Bacteroidota bacterium; assembly: GCA_031375795.1. Taxonomy (GTDB): domain Bacteria; phylum Bacteroidota; class Bacteroidia; order J057; family JADKCL01; genus JADKCL01. The sequence continues at coordinate 36 of JANMIM010000107.1, read as the reverse complement.
CAACTGGGCATGGGCCAAGTCGTGGACGACTTCGTG
>JANMIM010000095.1:0-3629 GCA_031375795.1 Bacteroidota bacterium | reverse complement strand
AAATAGGAGTAGTCATGACTACTCCTATTTTTATCAAACATCAAACGAAACCGTTTGAGCGGCAATTACAAGGTCGTCTCGTACTCGCCACCTTTTGGCTTCAAGTCACCCGTGATGATACGGATGAGGTCGATCAAGGTGAGGATGCCGCAAAGGCCACCGGTGAGCAACATGAGCACGCCGATGCCGGTGTGGCCCAAGTAGAAACGGTGCACGCCCAAGTAGCCAACCAACAACACCAACACAAGCGCGATCACTTGGCTCTTGCCTTTGGTGGTTTGGCCGATTTCATTCTTGGCCATTTCCTTCTTCACCTGCTTGGCGATGATCTTGGCTGCGATTTTCTCTTTCAGGGTGAGCTTGTCGTCGCCCTTGACGGTCTGCACGCTGTTGTCTGCAACTGTAGCCGTGTTTTCAACGGTGGCAGGAGCGGTCATTTCCATGGTGGCATCGCTGCTGCCCTGGATGGCGGGGGTGGCCACGGTCATGTGCGTGGTCTGCGGAGCTGCTGTTTCGGCGCTTCTAGCTGCAATCATGAAGAATGCGACGAGTGCCAATACAGGAATAACTGCGTAGTACTTGATCTTTTTCATTTCCTAGTTTCTTATTAGGAGTATGGTGAAATATGGTAACAACACCCGAAAATACGAATTGGAATGGATATTCCACCTTTTGCGATATTTTTTTTCCAAGGTATCCCATCATCGTCCTTTTAGGGTGTCCCTGGCGGCGCGTTGACGGAAGTCCAAAAACGCCTCACAAGCTGATTCTGAATGGTGTTGGAAGGGGACACTACCGCTATGCCATGCAAGGAGAATTCTGGAAAGAGTTTGTTGCACGAAGCAATCATTTCCAGCCCCTCCCTCAAAAAAGGGAGCGATTGCTCGAGTGAGGACATCGTTTTGGCGGGATTCAACCTAGTGCATACGCTACTCGGGCATCGAATCGCTCGTGGTTTGTTGGATGCCGCGGGTGGGCACTTTGGGCCCTGACCCCGTGGTCGTCACCGTGTCGCGGTGGATGGTCGTCTTGGTGGTGGTCGTCGTGGTCGTTTTGGTCTCGGTATCGGTTTGGATGTGGCCGCCATCCATGAAGAAGTCGCCCTCGCCATGTGGCATCACATATTTCCAGATGAGCCATGTCGCCGCGCCGATCACCGCCAGGGAAATCAGAAACCGCAGCAGTCGGCCCAGGAAACCACCCCCGGGCGGATTGATGGAGGGCGTATAGGTGCTGAGGCCTGCGGCAACGGCACTTGCCTGGGCGATCGCCATCTCCTTGCGCAGCGAGGCTGCGGCAGTCTGGCTCGCCGCCTGCTCCATCGACCGGAGCATCAGCAGGGCCTCCGCAAGTTCGGGCTCGGCTTGCAGGCGCGCCTCGCAGCTGCGCAGGTCCTCTCCTGCCAGTTCCCCGGCGAGGTAGGCCTCCAACAACGCGATATCTTGTTCCTGCAATTCCATTCAACCCTTGCCTTTTTTTTCTTCCATCAATTTTTTCAAGCGCAAGATGCACTTGTACTTCTGTGTCTTCACCGTGTCTGCATTGGTGTAACCCAGCTCGGTTGCGATCTCCTCCATGCTCATTTTCAGGAAATAGAACCGTTCCAGCACCTTGCGGCAGGCGTCGCCGATCGTCTCCAGGCATTCCCGCAACTGCTTCAGGATTGGCTCATTGGATTCCTCGGGCTCCTCCATCGGCACCTCGATCGGGTTTTCAAAGTCGATGAGCTTGGTCTTGCCCTTGTCGCGCAGGCGCTTGAGCCAGATGTTGCGGCAGATCGAATACAAATAGGTCTTGAGCGAGGCCGTGAGCTGAAAATCGCCCAGCCGCAGCTTGCCGATCAAGACCATGAGGCAATCCTGAAACACGTCGTCGGCCTCGGTGGCCGTGCCTGAGTTTTGGAGCACCAGGTACCTCACCATCGGGTAATGCTGCTGGTAGAGCCGCGTGAAGGCATCCTGCCTCCCCGTGCGCAAACCCTGCAACAATTCATGATCTGGTGACGTGCCCTTCATCTTGGTTTAGATTCCTGAAATTAGGAAAAGTAACCCAAGTGGTCCAATTTTTTTTGAATGGAAAAGCGTGACCATTCCCTGCCGTACAAAAAACCCGTGCTCGTCTCAGGATTCCATCTCGTGGAAACGCACGATGATCTCGGTGAAGGCGCCTTCGCGGCTCTCGACGCTGATGCGCCCGCCGATTTCCCGCAGGGCACGCTGCACCAGGTACAGGCCCAGACCCATCCCCTTGGATTGCGTCGTTCCCCGGAAAAACAGGTCAAAGATCTTCTCACGCACATCGTTGGCGATGCCGATGCCCTCGTCGCGAATGCTGAGGTAGATGTCTTCGTCCTCCTTCTTGAGCAGGATGTCGATGCGGGGAGAATCGTTGCCGAGGTCCTTGCGAAACAGGCAGGCATTCTCCATCAGATTCTCCAGGATCACGCGAATCAGGTTCTTGTCCACCAAGATCGGCCGCTTGAGCAAGTCCTCAAAGCGCACGTCGGGGTATTTCACGCCGGGTATTTCCTTGAGCTGCGGCCGGATGTCCAGGATGAGGTCCTCGACATTCACGGGCACGATTTCCTTGAATCCGTGCTTGATCTCCTGCACCTGTCCCAGCTTCTTGAGCATCTTGTCCATGTACACCGCCTCGGCGTCGATGAGGTCGATCGATTGCACAAAGTCCTTCACCTGCCCAGAGCCCTTGGCAGATTTCACCAACTCCCGGAGGCGTGCCACGGGCGCCGACAGGTCTTGCGTACCGTGAAACAGAAATTCCTGAAGCGTTTCGTTTTCCGCGATCAGGCTCTCGACCGCCTCCTTCAAGGTCTCGGTGCGCTCGGAGACCACGGCATCGTAGTCGACCGTCGACTCCTGCAACCGTGCACTCACCCGCGTCAATTCCTGCTGACTTTGTCCAAGCTCCTCCTCCTTCACCGCCATGAGCTCCTGGATGCGCTTGCCCTGCGACCGCGACCGCAACATGAACACGGTCGCCGCCACCAAGCTCAGCAGCAGCGCGCCCAATGCCCCAAACAGGATCAACTGTGTCGTCGTGAGTTGTCCTTGGATTTTCGCAGTGGCGCTTTGAGCGACTTCGCGCTCTTGGCGACCCAGGAAATCTGCCTCGTCGGCCATCCTCACTTGCAGGGCGAGGGACTGGTTGCGCTCCTTGATGCGTTGCAGGCTGTCCTTGGCGACACCGGCCGATTGCGTGTATTTCAGTGCCAACCGAAAGTCGCCTTGCACTTGGTAGGCCTTGGAAAGCAGGTTGTTCACGGTAAACAATGGACGGTACAGCCTGAAGCTGTCTGCGATGGCGATGGCGGTGTCGCCATGGCGCTGCGCACGCTCATAGTCGGCCCTGATCAAGGCGGCCTGCACCAGCCCGATGCGGGCATCGAGTGCGGAGGCGGGGTCAGGTTGATTGCGCAAGAGTGCCAATGCGATGGCGCAGTGCCGTTGTGCCGAGTCGGGTTGGCCGAGCTTGACCTCGGCCTCGGCCAGGCGCACGAGCGCGAGGCCCTCGCGCTGCCGTGCATGGTCCTCGTGGGCGAGCGCGACGGCGTCGCGCAGGTACACGACCGCACCCTCGGGCTTGCCCGCACGGGCGCTTGCGGTGCCTGC
>JANMIM010001209.1:0-3130 GCA_031375795.1 Bacteroidota bacterium | reverse complement strand
CCTCGCCCCGAGCGACGCCCAATATGCCTATGCACTGGTCGAGGTCGGCAATGCCGTGGCTGGCATCTTGCAGACCACCAATGGCGGCACGACCTGGAATTCGCGCACCAAGCCCGTCGATGCCGATACGGGGATTCCCGCCGGGGATTTTTCAAGGGGACAGGCTTGGTATGACCTGTCGATCGCAGTGGACCCCAACAACCGCCTGCGGTTGTTTGTGGGCGGTATCAACATCTTTGGCAGCACCAATGGTGGGTCCACCTGGAACCAAACCTCGCATTGGTATGGCGGATTTGGATTCCAGAATGTGCATGCCGACCAGCACATCGTCATGTATGAACCCGGCAACTCCAACGTCTGCTACTTCGGCAATGATGGCGGCATCTACCGCAGCACCAATGCCTCGGCGACCGTCCCTACGCTCACCCAACGCAATTCCTCCTACAATGTGACCCAGTTTTATGGCTGCGCGATGCACCCTGCCGCAAACACCGATTATTTCCTCGCGGGCGCACAAGACAATGGTAGCCAGCAATTCACGTCGGGTGGCATGAACAACACCATGGAGGCCACCGGCGGCGATGGCGCCTATTGCAACATTGACCAAAACCAGCCCCAGTTCCAGTGGACCCAATATGTCTTCAACAACTATTACCGTTCGGTGAACGGTGGCGGCACCTTTGCCACGGTCACGGTCGGCAATACGGGCCGCTTCATCAACCCGACCGACTACGACGACGTGAACAACCGCATGTACTGCGCCCGAAACACTGACCAGTATTTGCGGTGGAATGACCCCCAGACGGGCAATAGTTTCAGCACGGTGACATTCACAGCCCTCGGTGGCGGCCAGGTATCGGCCGTCAAGGTGTCCCCCAACACCGCCAACCGCGTGTTTTTTGGGACGGGTGGCGGCCTCATCGTGCGGGCAGACAATGCCCATACCGGCACCCCGGTCGGCACCAACATCACCGGTGCGGCGATGCCTGCGGGCGCTTACGTCTCCTGCATCGAGGTCGAGGCCGGCAACGACAACCACATCTTGGCCACGCTAAGCAATTTTGGGGTGAATTCGATCTGGGAAACGGTAGACGGAGGCACAAGCTGGACCAGCGTCGAGGGCAATTTGCCAGACATGCCCGTGCGGTGGATATTGCTCAATCCGCTCGACAACACCCAGGCCATCATCGCCACACAGCTCGGCGTGTGGTACACCAATGCCCTGAACGGCGGCAGCACCAACTGGGTGGCGGGCAATAGCGGCCTTGCCAATGTGCGGGTGGACATGCTGCAACTGCGCGCCAGCGACGGGCTCATGATCGCCGCGACGCATGGCAGGGGATTGTTCAGCAGCGATGTCTTCACATCGCCGACCGCCTTGTTCACGGCCGACAAAAAAATCGCATACGTCACCAAGGCGATCCAATTCCTCGACAATTCCTACAAACCCACGGCTTGGCTTTGGGATTTTGGAGATGGAACGCCGACCAGCAACCTGCAAAATCCCACGCATGCCTACGCCGGTCCTGGCAAATACAATGTCACCCTCACGATCAACGCAGGCAGCAGCGCAATCACCAAAAATGCCTTCATCCAAGTGCTCCCAGACAAGGGCACACCCTATGCACCAGCCGATGGCGGCAACTTTGAGGTATTGATCGACGACTTTGGGCCCGACAATCTCTCGGGCACCCCCTGGCAGCGTGGAAACTCGGCGGTGGTCGGCAAGAGCGGCACGCAGTCCCCCAACAACGCATGGGTCACTGCACTCACGGGCAACTACGTCGACAATACCGACGCGCAATTGTGGACACCCAGCTACAACATGACGGCCATCGGCACCTATAGCCTGGGGTTCTGGGGCAAGTTTGACACTGAGATCGACTACGACGGCTTTCGGGTGGAATACACCTTGAACAAGGGCGACACGTGGCTGCCGCTGGGCACCACCGTCGCCGCAAATTGGTACAATTACGCCAATGGCGCCGGCACGGGCGTCTTCCCACCCAACGAAGCCTTTTTCAATGGCAGCGTCGGTGCGGCTTATGTACAATATTTTGTAGACATCTCTGCGCTTGCCGGCAATCCCGACGTCGCGTTCAGGTTTGCCTTCAAGTCTGATCCCGGGGCCACTGCGGCGGGTGTGTCGGTCGATGATTTTTACATCACCGGGCCTTTCAACCCCTCGAGCGGCTTGCCGGTGGCATCGTCGCCCCTGCGCGGTGATTGGGAGGGGGCAGATGTGATGCTTTCATGGAGCACCTCTTCGGAATTGGAGAACGCAGGCTTCTACATCGAGCGCAGCACCGATGGCGTCGATTTTGCGGATGTCGGCTTTGTCGAAGCCGCAGCCGCCGGAGCCCATGACTATCTATGGCATGACGACAACCCGGCTGGCGATGGGCTCTTGTACCGCTACCGCCAGGTCGACCGCAACGGAAACTACCAATGGTCCAATGTCGTGCTGCTCACACGCGGCGGCGCACCGGGTGCCATACAAGTCTACCCCAATCCATGCCAGGACTGGATCGCAGTGCAACTGCCGCAGGGCCTCTCCACCGACGCGGACCTGTCAATCTGGACGGTGCAGGGCAGGCTTGTGTGGCGCGGCCGCCCCGACTGGAACGATCAGGGATTTGCGCGGCTCGCACTCAGCGACCAAGTGGGAAAAGGCGTCTTTCTTTTGAAATTGGAAGGAAGGGACAACCAGTTGGTGACCAAAATCTTACGCAATTAAATCAACCAATTGTCACGCAATTTTTGAGGATCGAAAATTGCGAATCAACTGAAAAAAAACGCTCCATGTTTCAGCTTGTGAATGTGGAAATTGATCGCTACCTTCGATCATTGTATTCACAGAGAATCGCTGTCTAAATGAGAATTGGAAGAACCCTTTTTGCGTTTTGTGTCGCACTCCTACTGGCTTCCACGGCGGTAAATGGACAGGCCTCGATTGGTTTTTCCAATGCAGCAGGTTTTCCAGCCATCGTCACACAAGGCGTGCAATACAACTTGAGCGGCTGGATTGTCAACAGCGGGAATGCCTCGTTTACAGGGTCACTGGACATTGTCATTCAGCCGGATTCTGGAGCTTCATTCAATTTAGACAATAATTTCCAGGTCGGGTCAC
>JANMIM010000014.1:0-3573 GCA_031375795.1 Bacteroidota bacterium | reverse complement strand
CAGTCGATTCCCTCCAGCGCGGCGGTATCTTGAACGCAAACGAATGTACTTCCGGCCATAGTTTTTTCAATTGTGTTCGATCGTGAGACGGAATGTCCGACATCATCCCAATGATCTGAAAAAAAATGCGGAATGCAAAATGGGGAGGTCATTGGCTTTGATGTCCTGGGATTTTCTGCAATCTGTACCGCATTTCGTTGGCGATGCCCTGATCTGCGGAATAGCTGAAGGCGCGCATTTCCTCGATCGCCTCTTCGGTCCCGATCGCATACAACAGCCAGCTGAACCACTTGGCGATAGCATCCGAATCCGAGCCAGTGTATTCAAGGTAATCAAAATTGCTTGCTAGGGCTCGCCGGACAAAAGGAATTGATTTAGGACTCGGGAATTGGAATTGCAACATTTTCACAATCGCCTGATGACTGCGATGCATGGGTCTGATCATCAGTTCATTGAGAATATCGATAAAGGCATTCGGATCCTCTGTGCGCCAGATCCAGACCACAGCCTCATCCAATGCTTCTGCGTCAGCGCTTTCCATGGCTGCTTCAATGGACTGCATGACATACGAATTTTTCAAGCGTAATGCAGGGTCCGCTCGGCGCTCAAATTCCGCCATCGAAATGCGGTTTTGATACAATTGCTCCAATAGGAGTTGATTTTCGGTATTCATTTCAAACATTCAATCCTCATATTCATAAATACTCGTTACCCATCGTTTTTCGGAATGCCCAGGCGTATATTCGTTCCGGAATTCCATGAAGGAAACTTCTTGCTTGAGCAGCAAACCTTCGTATTCATACGTAGTCCGAAAGGAATCGTATTTGTCCCTACCGATGCGTACTGTCTCAAGCCTAAGGCGGTGCAGGTCGTCAAATTGACGCTTGACCACGTGTTCCACAGACGAGATTCCACTCGATTCAAAACTATCCCGCGAGGTGGTTTGGATGGTTTGATAAGGGGGATATTTGTACTTCGTGACATTAAAATACTTAAAATTGCTGTCGGGATAGGCCGTCTCCTGCAAGAGTTGCCCATGTGGGTGATAGCGATAAACAATTTTCCAAGGCGTGATGAATCCTTGGACCACCCGCCGCTCGACGCATTGGCCGATTTCATTGTACTTGTAGGCGTAGGCAAAAGCCAAGCCCCTTCGTTTTTCGGGTTCATAAAACTCCGGTGGCGTAAGGCATCCTCTCTGACCGGCGTACTCGGGTTTGAGGTATTTTTTGAATCGATGACATTCCTCCCGTACCAATTGGTGATCGATGTTGTATTGGTAAATCCATTTCATCTCATCGCCATTTTTTTCGACGAGCAATTTCTCGATGAGCAGTGTGTCGTCGTAGGTACAATAGGTTTCCCAATCGTCCCCGCCTGTGCCCGCCATCGAGATGTAATTTGTGTGAATCTCAGAAAGCAAATTGCCCTGGGCATCAAACGTTTGCACAGCAGCCAAGCGCTTGCCTCCAACGTGATCGTTTTCATATTGAAAGATATTGCATCGCAGAGGGTGCTGACCCAGAACGATCTGCGACAAGAATATCCAAGTCAAGCCACCCAACAATAGGCGCTGCAGGGCAGGAGGGAGGAATGCTCGACGGATGGCAGTGGGAATCAAAACGTGGACACCTCGTAGATGTCGTTCAGCCCCTTTTCCTGCAGGAATGCACGCAACATTTCCATGTCTTCCTGGAATTCGGGATCGACCTCGGCACTTTTGCGCAGCACGGTGGACAAACAAAAGGGCTTGATTTTCATGACCACGATGCCGTTGGCCTCGTCGAGGAAAACAGGCTCTCCATCGCCCCAACGCAGATCCGTGCCCTGCAAGAGGACCGTGAAGTCCAGCGTCGTCAAACCATCCAATTCGACCTTGTCAAAGTGCTCCCAGGCATCGAGATCGTTCCAGTCCATGCCCTCGATCTCTTGCTCGTTGGGGATATGCAAGAATGTACTTCCTACCATAATATTTTCTTTTTGCTTTGGACAGACATCAGGTAAAGATAATGAAATATGCTTATCGGCAAGTGTGCCAGTAACCAAAAATTGCGTCATGCCGACCGAAATCAAAGATGTAGCGGAGGCATCTTGCGCATAGATACACCTCCAATGTTGCGCAAATTTGCAAAGCAGGAGGTGATAGCAAAGCTGTTAGGCATTGCGCAAGACCCCTCCGCTGCGTCCTTCGACTACGGTCGGGGTGACACGGGGGCTACTGGCAAGCATCCCAATAAGCATGTAATGAAACAACGGCGGATCATGCATTCGCTTCAACACCTGCCGCTGAGAAAATCGAATTTCAGAGCCAATCAAATGCAAAAAGCCTCAAATTGCAGCATGATGCAGCCGGGAACCATCCATCAAAATTACCGGGTATTGTCCAAGCTTGGCGAGGGCGGCATGGGCGAGGTTTGGCTTGCCGAGCATGTCTTCAACACAAATCTTGCACTTAACGTTTTGGGGGTTTGCGATGGCGGGGAGTTTTAGCACTAAACTTTGTTAGGAGAATTGAACTTCCACCTTGACTCGGCTCAACCGAGACGAAACACGGAACCCCCGCTATCGCAAACCCCATGTTATGTGCTGTTTTTATCTTCATTTGTCCCTTAAATTTCTCCATTCTTTCCAAAATGTCAGGTAACCTTTTTTGTCAAAGTCGTCTGTTGGAATTGTCTTTGGTTTACTGTCCTTAAAAAAATGCTCGACCTGGTCAGCAAAGTCAAACACTATACTTTTATATGTGCCCTTGTCAACAGTTACTTCATATCCGTTTTCCAAAACGTGTCTTACCTCGTTGTCGTTTGTATGAATTACTTTCCAGTCAATTCCTGTGTCGCAACCTTGGACTATTACAGTTTCTTCATTGTCTTCTGCGATGAAAAAGTGTCCGCAGCAAGGCAGGAGTTGATTTGAATAATCGTCTTTTTCATAGTCCTTTTCTATCGTCCTTAGAAGTGATAAAGCAGTTGAGCTTAAAGTCCAGTCACCAGTTGATTTGTCAGAAACGATTTGGTCGCCAATTTTTAGATAAACGTGTCCGTGAGCACAAAGGTCAGCTGGGTCGTCAACGTCCTTTATCCAATGAAGGTCTAATATTTTTATGTCAAAATTGTTGTCGGTCATTGTTCGTTGTCGGTCGCCCAAAGTGGTACATAACATCCTGCTTTGCGCAACTAGTTGCGTAAAGCACTCCGAATCCTAGTGATCGACGAATGTTTTCCTTCATTTCTGAAGTAAGTTAATCAAAAAGTGATTGGATGTGCAAAACATGTGTAAAGCAGCACTAAGCCCTCTATACCTTACGCATGTTCGCAGATCATCCAGCCGCGATTCCGGCTTCGGATTGCGGGCTACGTGGTTGTAGATTTGCTCATTGGCTAGGAATTTTAGAGGTATTCGCGAACCTCATTCGTCGGTTTCGGTAGTCTTGATGCTCGCATGACCGAGCGCATTCCGAGCGCTTTCAGCTTGGTCTTGAGCCGCATGTCGGCGTAGTGGAAATTGGCACGCAAGCAGATGTCACTGCTGCCCGTTCCGGGCGGCATGTGTTTCAAATTGCGCATTCGCCCT
>JANMIM010001462.1:0-10246 GCA_031375795.1 Bacteroidota bacterium | reverse complement strand
GAGATGGCCGTGACCGTGAGCAGGGTTTGGTGAAAGCCTTGCGTGGCGATATTGGAGTTCGAGGAGACGCTTTCCGTCACCAATTCACCGACGGTCCAGCTCACTTGGGCATTGGAGGTGGTGGAATGGGTGCCAGCATTGCCGATCACCTGAGGGCCGGTAGATTGCCCCTTGACCGCGCCGAAGAGCAAAACGATTGCTGCGAAAACGAGGGAATTTTTCATACTGATAACTGTTTTCATTTTTCTTGGGGTGAAGGGATGGATCAACGGTTGGAAACAGGAGCCGTAGCGTTATCGGATTTGGCTTCCAAGGCATTCAAGCGCGCGTTCATGGCATCAATCATTGCTTTTTGCGCCCCGATTTCTGCGGCTTGTGATTGGATGATCACTTGCTGTTCCTGCACGGCCTTCACCAATGGCATCACGAACTGCGAATAGGCCACGGAGTAGTTTTCGCTGCTCGCGTCCTGCGGAATGTGCAAGCCATCAAAGTCATAGCCGATTTCCTTGCAGGCCTGCTCGATGTCCTGGGCCAAGAAACCCGTGTGGACGATGCTCGTGGATGCGGAAAAGTCTCCCTGCTGATTCGATTCTGCATTCTCCGTGGACTTGCCTTCACCATGAACGAACTGGTCGAATTTCTGCGTGTCGAAATTGTAGGTCACGGGCTTCAGGCGGGTGATGAAATCGAGGCCGGGGACGGTAGTATAGGCGACATTGTTCTTGAAACGGGCATCGGAAGGGAAGGAATAGGCGACTTGGCCTTCGATGACGGTGATATTGGCATCGCCGAGGCGGATTTTGTTGGAGGCATTGACAGAAGCGTTGTTTCCGAGGGCCGTGGAATTGTTGAATGTACCCGTGGAAACGTTCGCGTTCGTGCCGATGATGGTATTGTTGGAACCAGTGGAGACAGTTGTGCCAGAGCCAGCACCGATGGAGATGTTGAAACTGCCTGTGGTGTTGTTGGTCAATGCATTCTTTCCGAGGGCCGTATTTGACGAGCCCGTCGTGTTTGCATCGGCAGCATAGGAACCTACGGCGGTGTTGCCGCCAATAATGGTATTCAGCAGCGCATTGATGCCGACGGCTGTGTTGTCGATGCTTGTGCTGTTGGTTCCCAAAGCATCGGTGCCAATGGCGGTGTTGCCCGTACCCGTGGTATTGGCATCTGCCGCATAAGCGCCAACGGCGGTATTGTTGCTTGCAGTATTGAGCGCCAATGTATAGGTTCCCACCGCAGTGCTGTAGTTTCCGGTCACGTTGGAGCCCAAGGCATCTAGGCCGATGGCTGTGATTCCGGCGCCTGTGGTGTTGGCGTCCGCAGCATAAGCGCCAATAGCGGTGTTGTTATTCCCGCTCACGTTTGCGCCAAGCGCCGCTAAGCCGATTGCAGTGATTAACCCACCTGTTGAATTCAGATTTGCTGCAGCGTACCCGACAGCGGTGTTATTTCCAACGGTATTGTTTCTCAAGGCACCACTTCCGATGGCTGTGCTGTAGTTACTGGTCACGTTGGCACTCAAAGCATCGGTGCCCAGTGCTGTATTGTTCGTGCCGGAGGTCGTCAAACGCCCGGATTGTCTTCCCACGAAGGTGTTGCTCGCATCAAAATTACTCACATTGCCAGCCTGGTAACCTAGAAAGGTATTGGTTCCCAAGGAATTCTCGACGTATCCTGCTCGTTGGTTGTTGACACGGAAGCTCAGGGAAACATTGTCGGTCGTGCCGAGGAAGTGGGTGCCGTCGATCGTCCCGGAATTACCCGTCAGTTTCCAAAGGGTACCGTTGGTGCTTGCCCAAGTGGGTGCGGCCCCGGATCCTGCGCTTGTCAGCACCTGTCCCGAGGTGCCTGCCGCACCGGCAGGCATGAGCGCACCGCTGAATTTCAAGTTGCCGGTGATGTCCAGCTTTTCCGTTGGCGTCGTGTTTCCGAGTCCGATATTGCCGCCGTTGTTGAAAATGTTACTGCTGTTGACGATCCACGTGGTGCCATTCCAGTAGGGCGTGTTTCCGGCTGCTGCGCCGGAGCTGAGCAAGCCTGTCGGGCCAGTGGGGCCTGTGGGGCCAGTGGCACCTGTCAATCCCGTTGGACCTGTGGGTCCTGCCGGTCCAGTAGCGCCGGTCAATCCCGTTGGTCCAGCAGGGCCAGTGGGGCCAGTAGCACCCGTCAATCCCGTTGGGCCAGCAGGGCCCGTGGGTCCTGCAGTACCAGTTGCACCTTGAGGTCCGGTTGCACCAGTTGCTCCCGTTAATCCGGTCGGGCCTTGGGGCCCAGTTGGCCCAGTCGGCCCCGTAGCCCCCGCAGGCCCCATCGGCCCAGGGTTCGCGCTGCTATCCGCAAACAAGGCATAAGGAACACTGATCAACTGCTGCGCCCCGAGCGAAAGAAAGTTCGTTCCACCAGCAGGGTCAAGCTCCACCTCGATGAAGTGGCTGTTGCCGCCCCATTGAATCGTTGCGAAATCACCCGACACGACAGTTCCCGTGCCGATTTGCAAGTTCACCAATCCAAAAGCATTGGTCGTGGGCATGTGGGTCTCGCTATAGACCGTGGTGCCGCTCGCACTGCCTTGGCGGATATTCATCCGAAAATTGACCATTTGATTGGGGAGAATCGTCCCACCTGCGTCGCGTACCACGGCCTGGTAGTTGAAGGATTGTGGAGCCTGGGCCCGCAGTCCGATGGAGGTTGCGAGCAACAAGAAAAGCGCAGTGAATTTGAGTAATGTGATTTTCATCGGACTAAGATTGGATGAGTTGATCCCTGCACGTCCATCATCGCGATAGCAAGCGCTGACTTCATGCGAGGTGATGCTGCAAACGTAGCGAGGCCAATGAATTGTCCCCAAATTTCTCACTGGTACATCAGTGGTACAGGCCTCGAAAAAGTCGTTTTTCGGTTCATTTTTCAGCTATTTTTGTATCGATGTCACTTCCTCCATCGTCTTGGCGATACCTGATTTGGGTATTCATGTTTCCGGCTTCGCTGTCGGCGAAGTGGTACATGTCCCCGCATGACCGCGCCGAGATCGAGCGTCAAATTCATGTCGCCGACCAAATCGGTTCGGAAGGAAGGCATCTTCAAGCCATCGACACATTGCTTTCCATCATGGTGCATCGCGAGCTCGATCCGGCGAGCAAACTCGGGGCAAGGTTGAACCTGCTGATCGGTTGCGAAATGATGCGCGCAAAAGCTTTCCCACTTGCGATGAATTATCTTTTGATCGCAAGGGAAAACAAACAGGCACTCGACGCTGCCCAGCGTCGCGACCTGAATTCGTTTCTCGCAGGCGTATCCATTCACATAAAAGATTGGGAGCAGGCAAGCCGTGCCTACCATGAATCATTGCAAATCGCTAGGAGTTCCGGCGACGCCACGATCATCCCTCCCGCCGAAAACAACCTGGGAATTTTCCACTTGGAAAAAGGAGACCTCGACAGTGCGGAAGGATATTTCCTGCGCGCGTTGTCCGATGATGCACGGTTGAAGGAGCATGATGTGTATTTTATCGGAAGCATCCATGACAACTTGGCCCGGCTGTACAAACGCCGTGGTGAGTATGCCAAGGCGCTGGCATTGTATGAAGGCAATGTGCTGACCTATTTGGATGGTGAAAAGAAGCATGCCTGGATGCAAGCCCTCAATGGCGTGGCGGAAATGCACATGCAGTTGGGACATCCTGAGCTTGCCCTGCCATTGCTCAAGCAGGCTGCGACTTTGCTGCGCCGTTGCAATCCGCGCTTTCAGGAGGAATTGGAGGCGGAGTGGCTGCGCATCAGTTTACAACAGGCGCGGGCAGTGGGGGATATGCAGGCATTCGACCAATTGGCGAGGAGAAAGGACGTCTTCCAGGACAGCCTCATTCAGCTCCTGCAAATGAACCTGAATGCCCTCAACAGTGTGCAAGCCGAGCTGATGCAGCGCGCGTTCCTGAAGGAGAAGCAGGCTCAGCAACTCCTGCTCGCCCAGGAACAGGCCGAAATCGAGGAATTGCAGGCGGGGGTACGCAGAATCTGGATTTATGGAATGCTGATCGTCATTTCCTTGGGGCTTGCCTTGACTTTGCGCATCCGCAGCCTCAGATTTCGCCAACAAAGCCTGCGTGATCAGCTCGAAATCAAGGCCTCTCAGGGCGCACTCATGGAGGAAAAGCTGACGCAAGAGCGCTTGGCGAATGAAAATCTGGAGTTGAAAGTGTTCCTGAAGCAGCAAGACCTTACCAATTTCGCATTGGACAATCAGCGCAAGCGCGAGCTGTTGCAGCACCTGAGCAAGCAATTAAAAAAGCTCAAGCCCGGTCAAGTCACACAACCGAATATCAATCTGATCATCAATGACATGATGTTGCAGACCCAGACGGAAACGATCACCAAGCAGTATGAGGAGAATATCGATACAGTGAATGCCGAATTCAAATCCAAGCTGCTGCGACGCTTTCCCAAGCTCTCCCCCATGGAACTTGAACTGTGCGGCATGGTGCGTCTCGGCATGCAGGCCAAGGAGATCGCTGCCGTGCGCAATGTCACGGAAAATGCGATTTTGGTAGCGCGGCGACGCTTGCGCAAGAAGTTGAGGATCGAAACGGGGGTGGATTTACGCACTTTTTTGTCCGAGGAATGAAGCCTGCCAATCTCATGATCCAATCAAGTCATCGCCAATCCTACCGCAGGTGCAAAAGCACAAGGAAAGAGCGGTTGTATTACGGCCCACGTTTTTTAGCCATTGACAATGAAAACATTCGCCAATTCGCTATATTTTCCAGTTATCAATAAAAAGAGATTGAAAAGAAACGGCCATAGATCACTTTGGTATTCGGTGAACCTTGATCGCCACCGATCTCCTTTATTGGATCGCATGCATTTTCTATCTGGCTGGGTTGCAGCCTTCATTCAGCCAAAGGCAAGGATAACGCTGTTTTCTTTGATTGGGGTTTGTCTCTTCTTCCTGATGCCGCAGCGCTGTTGGTCCAAGGACATCATGCATGTGGACTTTCCCGAGCAGCTGCTTCATCAGAAATTCTCCATTCAATGCAAGGCGTTGGATTCCTTGAACGGGATTTTTTCCGGTCATGATCATGATTCGGTCAGTTTGGTCTTTCAGAAGATGGAAATACGTGCGGAACAATCGGGTGACAAGGGTTTGCATTATTTACTAGGCCTGTACCGGCTGGGCTGGACAGACAAGAATCATCCAGACAACGAAAAGAAGTTGGTGGAATTGACCAAGTTGGCCAAGAAGCAGGACCTGCTACCCATAGAAGCGGAAGCGCTGCAAAGGCTCGCCGATCATTATTGGGAGACCAAGAAATATTCCGCTTCGCTCGAAAACTATCTTTTCGCCTATGACCTGTATTCGCCTTTGAAGGCCGATGACTTTCCGCACAAAGCAGACTTCCTCTATAATCTGGGCGGCAGGTATTATCATTTCCTGGATTATGAAGCAGCAAAAACCTATTTCCTGGAAACCTGGCGAACGGTTCCGATTCAGCAAATACCCAACACCATCTCCAAATTGAACACACTTGGCCTTTGCTACATGAATCTGGGCAAAATGGATTCTTCGAATTACTACTACAATATGGCCATGAAGTCTGCACTGGAAACAAATGACGAAGTCTGGATAGGAATCATCAGTGGGAATCTGGGGAGCAACTACATGAAGGAAAAGAAGTATGACGAAGCCATTCCCTGGATGACGCGCAACATCGAGATCAGTACACGCACGCATCAGATGAAGGATCTGGTTTTTGCCCTCAGTGGCTATGGAGAACTGATGCTCGAAAAAGGGGAGAACAAAAAGGCGCTTGAAATGGAGCAGGGTGCGCTCAAAATCATGTGGGAAAAGGGATTTTCGGCCTTCGGGATTACCAGCAGAGTCTTTCCCAAGGTGGCAAGGGCGTATGCTGCGAACGGAGACATGCCAATGGCCTACGCCTATATGGACTCGGCCTACATTGCAAGGGATTCATTCATGGTTGAACGGAATGCTGTTTTCGTTTCTGGCGTGCAACACAAGATTGATGTCGAAAAACACAGCAGCGAAATGCTCAAATCGGAAGAGGAAAGCGGTCGGCAGCGCCTGTTTCAGTACATTTTGATGGCTGGAATTCTGTTCATGTTTGGGCTGGCGATGCTGTTTTTTATTCTCATGAAGAAGCTGAGAAACACCCATTCAAAACTGATTCAATCCGAAAAGATGGCTGCGCTTGGGCAACTCTCAGCAAGCATTGCCCATGAAGTAAATACCCCGCTTGGGGGCATCAAGGCATCGGCTGAAGAGTCCTTGAATGCTTTCACCGAACTTCAATCCGCCTTTTCGTGGATGCTGAATACCCTCAACGAAAGCGAGAAGAACAATTTATTTGAATTTCTGGCCACGGCCCAGCCCGTTGCGATCTCACTGTCTACCAAGGAAGAAAGGGAAATCAAGAAGAAGATCAGAGAGAAATTTGCAGAAATGGGCATAGAAAATGGCCGGTTCCTATCCGAGGGGCTCGTGCAAACTGGCATCTATGAGGTGAGCCCTGAACTGGAGAAACTTGCCGGCAATCCGCATTTCGAAAAGATGCTTTTCTTCGCTTTCAACTTCTTCAATCAGCAGAAAAGCAATCGCACAGTGGTTGCGGCGGTAGAAAAGGCTTCCCGAATTGTAAAGGCAATGAAGAAGTACATTCATTCTGCCAACAATGACAAAATGGAGGCCGTCAACCTGCGCGACAATATTGAAACCGTGCTCACCATCTATCAGAACCGTTTGAAAATCGGCGTACAGGTGATCAAGGATTATGAAACAGATGCTGCCGTATCCGGCTTTCCCGATCAATTGAACCAAGTATGGACGAACCTCATCGTGAATGCCGTCCAGGCGATGGACAATCATGGAATCCTGACCATCGGTATGGTCCAAGAAGGAGATCAGGTGATCGTAAAAATCAAGGACACCGGCAAAGGAATTCCAAAAGACATTCAAAAGAAAGTCTTCTCAGCGTTCTTTACCACCAAGAAACAAGGAGAAGGCAGTGGCCTCGGGCTGCATATCATCCGCCGAATCGTGCAAGAACATTCAGGTACAATCGACTTTGAATCGATTGAAGGAGAAGGAACAACTTTTTATGTAAAACTTCCTGTACAAAAAGTAGAATGAAAAAAATACTCAACATTGTTTGTGTAGATGATGAGAAAATCGTCCTCGACAGCCTCAACTCGCAGTTGACAAGGAACTTCGGAAATAACTTCAACTATGAGTTTGCAGAGTCTGCCGAGGAAGCCTTGGAAATCATCGAGGAACTTCGGGCAATCGAGGAAGACGTCATCTACGTGGTGATATCTGATTGGCTCATGCCCGGGATGAAGGGCGACGAGTTACTGGAAGAAGTCAGAAAGAAGGTCAAGGATGTCAAGACCATACTGCTTACAGGTCATGTGGAAGAGAAAATCATCAAGGATATCATTGCCTCCGGCAAAGGGATCAAGGTCATTCACAAACCATGGAACGAAAAAGATCTGGTTGACCTGATTAGAGACTAGTGATGAAAACGAGGGTATCCTTTCTTTATGCTGAAAACACGCTGCCGGTGCCATCATCGCAGAACGCATCGCATTGTAGCGGGACGTCTGGGTTCGATTTCGAACCTAAGCCTACACTCCAACAGGATTCTTCGATCATTTCTGCTCCATCCTCACAACGTTTCCTACATAGGATTCGAATTTGAATGTCAAATATCAACATCGTGAATACGTCACTTTTCCAGAAGAAGATTGGGCTTTTCCTATTGATGGGTATGGTCTTTGGAATCTTTTCCCATGCCTTTGCCGCATCCCCGGTTTGCATCAAAGGCAAAGCCGATCTGAGAAACGTCCAATTTGACCAAACGGGGGCCGTGCCACTCGATGGGGAATGGGAGTTTTCTTGGAATCAACTGCTGCCGACCGATGGCCCTGCGGGATCGGCCACCTATACCCCTGTTCCAGGGATGTGGGCCAATTCGGGGATGGATGGGAAGGGGTTTGCATCCTACCGTCTGCGCATTTTGTTGCCGCACGGCCTTGAAGGGATTGGGCTGAAAATGCCCGAATTTTCCACGGCCTACGAACTCTGGGTAAATGGCGTTTCCAAAGCAAAAAATGGAACGGTCAGTAGGAACCCCGACGAGGGCAGGGCGGCCTATCGCCCGGAGTTACTCTATTTGCATTCGCCCAAAGACACCCTCGACTTGCTGCTGCATGTCTCCAACTACCACTTTTACACGGGCGGCGTGCCGCAGTCGATCATCATCGGCAACTATGAGGTCCTCTCATCTATTCGTGAGTCGCAGATTGCTTACGGAGCGATGCTCTTCGGTATCTTGCTCATCATCGGGCTATTTCATTTGGGAATCTATTTTTTCAGGCCGAAAGAAAAATACAACCTCTATTACAGCCTGTACTGTCTGCTTTTGGCTGCCAATACGTTGTTTGTGACGGAGCGCTGGATTTTTGCTGTCGGCGGACCTGCGATGTGGCCTCTACTGTACAAGGTCTATATTTCCACGATCTATTTGGTTTTGCTCTCGTTGATCCTGTTTTACAGTGCCTTTTTTCATCCGGTGATTGCGCGGTGGGTAAAGCAGAGCATGAGTGCGATTTTCATTCTCCAAGCCTTGCTCGTGGTCATCTTGCCGACTTCCATCGGCTCTTGGCTGGAGCCGATCGCCGGAATCAACCTCATGGCGGCAGGGTTCATCGCGATTTTCATTTTTGCAAAGGCAGTATGGCAACGCAAGGAAGGAGCCCTCGTGATCGCGATCTGTAATGTGGTTTTTTTGGTCAGCTTCGTCCTGGACGGACTACTTTCAGCCAACCAAATCTCGGGCATTCACCTCTCGCATTACGTAACTGTGCTGTATGTGCTTGCCATTTCTGTCATTCTCTCACGACGCATCGCCAATGCCTTCAACAAAGTCGAGACGCTGTCGACAGACCTCAAATCCACGAATGAGGAGCTCACCCAACTCAACAAAAACCTGGAAGAAAAGGTAGAGGAGCGCACACGACAGGTGGTTCAACAAGAAAAAATGGCTGCCCTCGGGCAATTGACCGCCAATATCGCCCACGAAATCAATACGCCGATGGGTGCCATCAAGGCCTCCATCGAAACACTGGACTTTGCTTATCGAAATGCCTTGGAACTCATTCCCGCGTTGGTGGACGAGTTGACCCCGTTGGAACGTGACACCTTGCTCGGTATGCTACGGGAGGTGGTTTCCCGTCGAGAGGTCTTGTCATCCCGCGAAGAGCGCCAAAGACGACAGGCGATCAGCCAAACGATGGAAGCAGCTGGCATTCCAAATGTAAACGCCATGGCCGCAAGACTCACCCATGCCGGAATTTTTGACCTTGATACCGACCGCATCGCCTTGCTGCGAAAGCCCGGGATTGAGAAAGCAATGAGCTTTTTGTTTGACAATTTCGAGCAAATCAATTCCACCCAAAACATCCAAACCGCTTTGGAGCGCGTGAACAAGATCATGTTTGCGATCAAACTTTATGCACGCGGCGGGTCAATCTCGGTAAAATCAGAAGTCAATTTGGAAAAGGAGATCCAAACCACGATCGCATTGTACAGCATCTGGTTCAAAAAAGGGATCATGCTCAAAACTGACTTTAGCGAAATGCCCTCGCTTTTGTGCTTTGCCGACGAACTGCAGCAGGTTTGGACCAACTTGATTTTGAACGCAGTCCAGGCCATGGGCACCAGTGGGACGTTGGAAATCAGGACGAGAAAAGTCTCGGGAGACGCTGTCATCACGATTTCGGATACCGGACACGGCATTCCACCGGAAATCATCGGGAAGATTTTCGATCCCTTTTTCACCACCAAGGTCTCCGGCGAAGGCTCCGGACTCGGGCTTGACATCGTGCGCACCATCGTCGCCCACCATGATGGCACGATTTCCGTGGAAAGTGAACCCGGTCACACAACGTTCACGATGACAATTCCCTATCCCTCCAATTAAGTGTATCCAACTACAAGAAGATGATAAAAACACGGAATTCAACAACGGAAAAGGCTTGGTTGGCATCCTCCGATGCCGAATACAAGGACCTGAAACTCCAAAAAGGCAGCGTCGCCAAATGGGAAGACGGCATGCGCACCACCGGCGAAAGCGGCACCTACGAATGGTGGTATTTTGATGGAAAATTGGCGGATGGATCCACGATGGTCGTGGGCTTCTACACCAAGCTCCTCACCAATTTGCAGC
>JANMIM010001443.1:0-4044 GCA_031375795.1 Bacteroidota bacterium | reverse complement strand
GCGGATATCGGTGATCCGCAGGCGCTCACCTTCGCGGATGCGAAACAGGACGATGCCGGCGTCTTCGAGTTCCTTCTCATCGACCGTTACATCGGCCTGGTAATAGCCTTTTTTCTTGTAGAGGTCCTTGATGCGCCGCAGTCCGCGGTCGATCTGAAAACGGTCAACCGGGGTGCCGTCAAGCAGGTTGATCTCTTCGCCGAGCTCCTGATCGGAGAGCTGCCGGTTGCCCACCGCCTGCACGCCCTTGATGATCGGAGTCTCGACGAGATCGAAGATGAGCTCGACTGTCATGTCACTCATCGCCTGCACACGGGCGTTGATTTCCTTGAACCGGCCCAGCCGATTGATGCGGCGCACATCTGATGTCACTGTCTCGACGCTGAGCGGGCGGCCCTCGGCGGAGCTGGCGTCATATTTCCAAGGGTGGATGTTTTTGTCTTGCAGCATGCGCAGCAGGCGGCTGATGAGCCACACGGCCCCATCGTGGCGCAGGAGGCCATGCACGAGCAATGCGGCGGGACGAGGCTTGGAAAATGCGCTGATGCAGTCCTGGAACAAGCTATTTTGCTCGGTGTAGTTGAGGTCGAGCAGTGCGTCGAGGAGCAGCGATTTTTGATGAAATGTGAATTCCGGCGAAGGCTTGGCGACCGCAGAGGGTAGGTCTTTTATAAGATTTGCGATGGCCTTGGCGGCATCTGAAAAGGCGGTTGTGCGCAGTGCGGCGCAATCGACTGCCGTTGTTTTGCTGGGAAATATTCCGCATTCGATCGCCACGACGTCCTCGTAGGGGCAAGTCGAGAGGTACAAGACCGCATGGGGTCTCTGTTTACCATTGATGCTCTCAAACTGCTGCACGTAAAAGGGTTCGTCTCGATGGAAGAAGGACACGGAGAATACAAACACGACGAGATGCGAACGTTTTGCAAATTCCTCGATTTCCTTTTCCTTTTCGGTCCCAGCCAAAAAATCCCGGTCCAAACGAATGTCCATCTTGGCACGCCCAAGCGCCATCGAGAGGTAATGCTTGAATTCACTCACTTCCCCCTTGCGACCAGCCACTGCCACATGGTCGTCGTCTGGATGGTGCAAAATCAGCACGTTCAGTGTATTTTCCTCGCCAGGCATTCGCTTTTGAAACGTCTCTGCATGATTTTCTTTTCATTGCAGCCCTCAATTTATGTATCAAATCGGAATTCCACTATCTTCACGATAAAATCATTTCACCATTTTCTGTCTGACATCTTATGAAGGCTAAACTTTTTGTTTCCTATTCCCATGCTGACGATGTGATCGTGAAGCAATTCGTGAAGTTCCTCAACATGTTGAAAATCACGGGCAAAGCAGATGTCTGGACGGATGCTGCCCTAGAAGCTGGTACCACATGGGACCCGACCATCAAAGCTGCACTTGAGGAGGCCAACATTATCTTGATTCTGATCACCATCAACCCACTTTGTTCGACCTATGTCAGGGACGTCGAAATGAAGCGGGCCTATGAGAAATACCTCGATGGCAGTGCGCGCGTGATTTGTGTGATCATGGAGGAATGTCCTTGGGAGCAATTCCCCACGGGGATCAAGCAGGCAGATGGCAGTGATTACCTTTTGAAACACTTCCAAGCTGTAAAACCATTTGGTCAGCCTATCTATGCCGCAAGTCAATCCAGCCTTGCTGCAGCGATGACAGAAGCCTACCACATGATCGATCGCTCCATCGACGATTTCCTCCGTGGCAAACCTTGAGTTGCATGTATCGATCGTTGGCTTAAATATTGGTCTTCAATGACCTACGCCTTTCCGGCCACGACAATTCCATGCGCAAATTGGTGGGCAATTTTGCTCCGAACCATATTTCCCAAAATATTTGCCAACTTGCGGCCCGCGAATGGAATGGTATTTCTACATCCTCGCCCCGTTGCTGGGCCTCTTGACTGGCATCATCAACACGATGGCGGGGAGCGGTAGCTTGCTTACACTGCCGTTTTTTATGTTTTCGGGCCTCCCGTCCACGGTCGCAAACGGCACCAACCGCGTGGGCATCCTCGGGCAGTCGTCGATGACGGTCTACGTGATGCGGCAAAACCTGCGTGAGAAGGCACCATCGCCGTGGATTGTGTTGATTCCCAGCGTGATCGGCGGCATTTTGGGGGCTTATGTCGCCTCGGTGATGCCCCCCGACGTGCTCAAGGGGATCATCGGATTTGTGCTGTTGCTGCTCATTTTCCCGATCCTCAGCAATTCCGAAAAATGGCTGCGGCCCGACTCGCCCCACGAGGATTTTTTGCGCAAGCCATTGCTCGTCGGGCTCATGGCCGTCATCGGCTTTTATGCAGGTTTCATCCAGGCGGGCTCGGGCATTTTCATGCTCACTGCCTTGGTCCTGATCGGCGGTCGTCCGCTCAAGCACGCCAACCTGCTCAAGAACCTGATCACGCTCTGCATCAACATTCCTGCATTTTTTGTGTATTTGATTCAGGGTCAGGTGAGTTGGCCCATCGGATTGTTGGTTTTGGTGGGGCAGACTTTGGGCGGATGGTTGGCGGCCAAATACATCGGCAACAACCCCAAGGCGAATGCCGTGACGCGCTACCTGATCATTTTCATGCTTGTGCTGAGTGCGAGCAAGATGATCTGGGACTTTTTTGGGTAATGCGACGTCTGCTCAACCGCCATTCATTTCCAACTCGTCGAGCCCAAATCCTGCCGCCTCACGCACGCCCTCATCGGCATGGCTGAGGTAGCCCTGCAGCAGCGCCTTTGCATCCGGGCGGCCACACAAGCTCAGCATCGGCAGGGCCCGCTGCAGCGCCTCCACCTCCATGCGCGGCAAAGCATCTATCAACACCTGCCACTCCAAGGCGGTGGCATGATCGCCCTGGAAATAAGCCAAGGCCAAGTCCAGCGCCTCCAAAAGCGCATCCTGCACATCGAGGTCGCGCTCCTTGCACGCAAAAGCCATCAACTCATTGAGCACAACCATCGTGTCGGCCCCATGCAATTGCTTGCGTCCATATCGCTCGACCATCGCCTCGGCAGCCTCAAGGCGGGATTCAGCGTTGGGGGTGTCTAGTTTTTTGAGGGCAGGATGCATGTGCAGTGTGGGATTGGGGGTGAGAGGGGAGGGAAGAATTATTGTGAATCATCCGAATTACCTCTGAGCCTGGGAAATCTTGGCAATACGTACCGAAGGTGCGCATTCAGTTCTTCATCGACGGAACCAAGCCAACCATGATCAAAATAGCGAATGATCTCCTTTAGCACTGTCGGATGCCGATGAGCCAAAATCTCCGTCAAGATCCTATCTAACTCAGTTTCCGAATTTCCCGCCATGGTTTTTGAAAAAAGTGCGAAAATGGCATTCTTGAAATCTGCGAAGGCTTCCATACGCCCTTGTCGCAACGGCTCACGATCCTCATGATTCAGTTTTAATACCTTCTGGTAAGTAAACTCAAAGCGACGCTGATGCTCCGAGGAAAAGCCGGGCTTCGCGTAGAAATTGAAGGTTCCCAACAAATCCAAAATCGCGTACTCCATGGGATCGTCCACCCTTGGGTTGAGCAAAACGGGATCGCCCTCTAGTGCTTCAAACGTGCTATCGTGCTGGCTTAGGTCATATTCTGATCGATCCTCTGGATGAAAGACTGCAAAATGCTTCCACTTAGGCCGATTGCAGTTGCTGCAAGCAAAATTGAAATTGTCCCAATCAAACACCTTGCTAGGGTAAAGCGATTTGGGCCAAAAGTGGTCAATTTCGTCCGCAACAGAGTCTTCACAATAGAAGCATCGCCTTGCCCCGCTACACATTTGGGACAATGTAACCTTTACAGCCCTGAAGACGGGATTGGTTTTGGTATTCCTCTGAGACCAAAGGGAATTTGCGGTCTTTACCTGTTCTGGATGCGTACCCAAGATTTCGCTCTGCCAAGCACTCAATTGATCGAGCGTGGCCTGTGCGGGTCGGCGGCTGCTATCCAAACGAATCATTTGCCAGAGGGAAAGATGGACTGCAATACTTCATATTCTGCGCGTTCCTCGGGCTGCA
>JANMIM010001374.1:0-4112 GCA_031375795.1 Bacteroidota bacterium | reverse complement strand
GGATGTCCATGAGCACCACGTCGGGCCGCTCACGCTCCATCATGGCGAGGACTTCGACGCCGTTTCCAGCCACCACATATTGATAGCCTAGTTTTTCCAAGACGATGGTCGCGAGGCGTTGGTTCAATGGATTGTCCTCTGCCAGCAAGACCTTGAGCATGGCCGGGGACTGCTGCTTGCTTTGCTGCGCGCCCAGTTGCGCGCTGCTCACCTGGCTTGCGGTGGCCAATGCAAATTGCAGTTCAAAGAAAAAGTTGCTCCCCTGCCCCAATTCGCTATCCACCCCGATACGGCCGCCTTGCAACTCGACGATGCGCTTGGAGATGGTCAGGCCCAAACCCGTGCCGCCATATTTGCGGGTGGTGTCGCTGCTGGCCTGCGTGAAGCTGTCGAATATGAATTTTTGTTGCTCTGGGTCGATGCCGATGCCGGTGTCTGCCACCTCAAAGAGGAGTTTGACCGCTGCGTCGGATTCCTCTACCACCTTGATTTCGACATTGATCTCGCCCTCGCTGGTGAATTTGAGGGCATTGGACACCAGATTGAGAAGGACTTGGCGTAGCCTGAATGCGTCGCCGACGACCCAATCTGGTACGCCGGGTCCTCTCAGCAGGGTCAGTTGGAGCTTTTTCTCGGCGGTCGCAGCCCCAAAGATGTGTTGCAGGGATTGCAAGGTGCTGGAAATGCAAAAGGGCTGCTGCTCAAAACGCATCATCCCTGCTTCCACCTTGGACAGGTCCAGGATGTCGTTGATGATGCTGAGCAGTGCCTCTCCCGATGTATCGATGGCATGGAGATATTCCTGCTGCCGGGCATCGAGCTTGCTGTCTTGCAGCAACTTGGTGAAGCCCAAGATGGCATTCATCGGCGTGCGAATCTCGTGGCTCATGTTTGCGAGAAACTCTTGCTTGGCCTTGGCATTGCGCTCGGCAAGGTCCTTGGCGACGCTGAGCGCCTCCTCGATCGCCTTGCGAGGTGAGATGTCCTGGATGGTGCCGATGATTTTGAGAATCTTGCCATCGGGGCCCAGGATGGGTTTTCCTTGCAGCTCCACCTGCTTGATTTCACCCGACTTGGCCCTGATGCGCACGTCGACCTTGCGCGCCTGCTGATACCGCATGATTTCTTCATAGGCCACAATGCAGGATGCCAGGTCCTCGGGCAGGATATGGTGCTTGAGGGTGCGCCGTCCCATCTTGCCATTGCCAGTGCTGGTTTCCCCTAGGATCGCAAAGACCTGATCGGTCCAAAATTCCTCCAAGGTGGCTGCATCGGTCTCCCAGCTTCCGATGTTGGCGATGCGCTGAGCCTCAGACAACCGTGCCTCTGAGTCTGCAAGCGCTTGTGCCGTGATGCGCCGCTCGGCTTCGGCGCGGTGGGTGCGCATGGCACTGCGCAAGATGTGACCCACAGACTCCGCATTGAGCAAGCCCTTGTTCACATAGTCGCTTACCCCTGCCTTCATGAGCTCGACGGCCACTTTCTCATCCCCGTGCGATGTCACCACGACGATGGGCATGTCATAGCCATGATCCCTGAATTGCTTCAGCAACTCCAATCCATCGCCGCCGGGAAGCAGGTAGTCCAAGAAGATGCAATCCCAAGGTCCGTCTGCGATGCGTTCCCAAGCCGCGGCGATGCTGCTGGCCTCGTTCAGGTCCACCGGCAGGCCCGAGCCACGCAGCGCACGCGAAATGGCGCGGCGATCGACCTGGTCATCGTCGATGATCAATATTCGTGAACGCTCCTCCATCACCGGTGTTTCCATGAATTATGAAGCCGGGCCTGCTGCCTGTGCAATGGACAAATTACGGGATTTTGATCGAATATTTGCTTGAATACTCGAAATCAGGCGACACCAGATTGGAAATCGGTGGATTCCCACAAGGTCAGCAACTCTACGATGGCATCCTTGTATTTCTCGGGGGTGAATGGTTTGACGAGGTACCGGGCTACATCCAAGCGGGTGGCATTGTCATGGTCCTGGGGCAGGTCAGAGCTTGTGAGGACGTAAACAGAGATGGATTTTAACTCTTCATCTGCCCGTATGGCTTGCAAAAACTCCATGCCATTCATCAACGGCATGTGCAGGTCCAGCAAAATCAGGTCGGGGCGCTCGGCCGGAGCTCCTGTCAAGGCCTTGAGCGCTTCCTCGCCATTGACAAATGAGCGCAAGGAATGGCCAACTTCCAACTTGCGGAAAATGCGCGCCAAGTTCATTGCCTCGATCACATCGTCCTCGATGTGCATGATCCGCAACTTTTTCTTGAAAACCACAGTCATCGTCCCATTTTTACCAGTTCCTACAGCAAGTAATGGCATGAATGGAAAACAAGCATCGGAATTTCGATCAATCGCCCGAATTCAAAGATGAATTGAGGAGTTCCAACCGATGAGGATGGTCATCCATTCTGCCCATTTGGCGATTTGGGCCAAGTAAATGTGAAAGTGCTGCCATGCCCTAGCGTGGAGGCCAGCGTGATCCTGCCTCCCATGCCTTCGACGATTTTTTTCACCAAGGCCAGGCCGATCCCCGTGCCTTCGATCTCCTCGGCATCTTTCAGGCGCTGAAACACTTGAAACACGCGATGATGGTGCTTGGGGTCGATGCCGATGCCATCGTCCTCGACCACAAAGGTCCAATCATCGGCTTGCGATGTCTGCGTGATCACCACCGACCCGGTATCGGCTGAGCGGTATTTGACGGCGTTGGATAGCAGGTTCTGAAACAACTGGTAAGCTTCGCTGGAGCGGGCGAGAATCGGTTGCAAAGGTTGCGGAACCAAGATCTTGTAGCCGGCCGGCACCAAGAGGGCGCTGCAGATCTCCTCGATCAAGGTGTTGAGGTCCACAAGCTCCATGCTTGCGTCACTGGTGTTCATCTTGGCATATTTCAAAAGGTCCTCGATGAGGCGTTGCATCCGCGCGACACGGGCCTGCAACATTTCGATTTGCTCGGTCACCTCGGGCTTCACGGTGGGGCCCAAGTCTTCCTTGATCCATTCCGAGAGGTTCATGATGCCCCTGAGCGGAGATTTCAGGTCATGGGAGACGATGTAGGCAAACTCGTCGAGCTCTGCGTTCTTTTGCTCCAGCCGCTGGAGCAAATGCCGGGTGTCCCTTTCATCCTGCTTCTGGGTGGTGATGTCCCGCGCCACTGCATAGATGTTCCCATCGGGTTGAGGCACGGCATTCCATGAGAACCATCTGAGGGTCCCGTCCTTGGCGATGTAGCGGTTTTCAAACTGCAAAGTTTGTAGTCCCCCATCCAGGCTTTGCTGCTCCTGCACCGTTGCATTGTAGTCCTCTGGATGCACAAAGCTGATGTATGGCCGGGACAGCAACTCCTCGATCGTGTACCCGAGGGTACGTTGCCAGGCACGGTTCAGGTGCTTGAAATAGCCATCTGCCCCGGCCACGCAAAAGTGATCCAGTGAGAGGGAAAAAAAATGTGCCAGCTGTTGCGGGGTCGGCAAATCCATGGCTGCAAGATAGAAGAATATGATCAAGGTAAGCAAAATATCGGCGAATCTCCAAATGGATACAAAGGCAAGGGGCCCGCAAGCGAGCCCCCAGACAGCCTTATAAGCCGGATTCTGTCTCCGCCGAGGCGGATCACCATCATTTATCTAGGCTCACCGTCACCAGTGAGCTCCATCGGCCTACCCTCCGGCTTGGGCGCGCAACCCTTCTGCCTGCCAGACAACCACTTATGCCGATCGCGCGACTGGGCTGCCCTTAAATAGCAGGCAACGCCGGTTTACATGGCCTTTCAGCTCCCGGGGTTTACCTAGCTGCCGATGTCACCACCGACACTGGTGGGCTCTTACCCCACCATTTCACCCTTACCTCGCTGCTTGCGCAGCCAGGCGGTTTACTTTCTGTTGCACTTGCCGTCTTGGCCTTGCAGCCAATCCTACCTGTTAGGTAGCGAGATGCGCTATGCAGTCCGGACTTTCCTCTTTGGTGGGCGACTGCCACCACAGCGATGGCGCAGGCTGTGCGGTAAAATTATTCTTTTTTTTGCGCACACATTTTTTTATCCCAAACAAATTGCATATTTTCACGTATCGATTCATAAAGACTCGCTTCTGATGAGAAAGTTGTTGTTC
>JANMIM010001360.1:0-4072 GCA_031375795.1 Bacteroidota bacterium | reverse complement strand
CTGGCCATAGGCATTGGCACCCCAGGCCCAGGCTGTGCCGTCGCTGCAACTTGCGAGCGAATGGTATCCACCTCCCCCAATGGTTTGAGCCAATGAAAGGATAGGCAGGATGAAAATTCCGATTGCCAAGGCCAATAGGTAGTACTTTGTTTTCATTTTTGGGACCATTTGATACGTAAAAAAAGCAGACACACCAACGCGAGAGGACGCGTCGAAAATCCACTTGATCACCGTGAATTTAGCACCTTTCTCATATTTTCCCAAGTACCGCGACCTCGGCTTTCAATTCTCCCTGGTCCTGCATCCATTTGGCATTTGCCCAAAAACGCATGTGCAAAAACCTTTCAGCCCATCTTTATGCCCATGCAAGGCGACATTTTGCCTGTTCAGCAGAACGAGAGACCGCTTGGCATCCAATTTCTTACCTTCCCATTCCAAAATCAGTTTTACATGAAGTCCACCTTTTCCTTCTTCTTGCTCTCGCTCTTGTTTTGTCTCAGCCTCCGCGCCCAGTTCGTCACCATCCCCGACCCCAATTTTGTCACCTACTTGCAGACCAATATGCCGGCCTGCATGAATGGCAATCAAATGGACACGACTTGCTCGGGGATCACGACTTACCAAGTCGTGAATGTGTCCAACAAAAACATCAGCGACCTCACGGGCATCCAATACTTTGATGCCATGGTGATCCTCGATTGCAGCATGAACCAGCTCACCTCGCTGCCCAATTTGCCGCAGACGACCTTGGTTTCGCTGCGGGCCGACATCAATCAACTCACGGCATTGCCTCCGCTCAACAATGGGATGGTGCTGCTCACGGCAGGCAACAATCCCCTGGCCACCCTGCCGCCGTTGCCGAGTACGCTGGTATCCCTGTATGTGCCGCAAATTCCCAACCTGGTGCTGCCGCCCTTGCCGACTGGATTGCAGGACCTGGACATCGAGGGTTGCAACTACAGCACACTGCCAGCGCTACCTGCGGGCTTGAAGTTGCTGTTTTGTGGCAACAATCCGCTGCACACGCTGCCGCCATTGCCGCCGACCCTGGAGTCGCTTTCCTTCATCAACATCCAGCTCACGGCGTTCCCAGCGGTTCCCTCGACGGTGACCTCCTTGGGCTTCGGATATGACAGTGTCGGCACCTACCCCGGGGCATTGCCTCCCGGCCTGATTTCATTGACTTGCTTCCATGCGCAGATGACCGCCTTGCCGGCATTGCCACCCAACATGACCGACCTGCATTGCCAGTACAACCTGCTGACCTCGCTGCCGCCGATCCCCAGCACCATGACGTTGATGGAAATCGCATACAATCAACTCACGTCCTTGCCCGCCCTGCCCAATGGCTTGCAGAATCTGCTGGCGTCCTACAACCAGATCACGTCGGTCTCCAACCTGCCGCCATCCTTGTACAGCGCCGCGCTCGACAACAATCAAATCACCTGCTTCGGGCCATTTCCGCAATCGACGACGCTGAATGTGCAGGCGACCAACAACCCATTCACCTGCATCCCCAACTACCCGGCCTACATGAATCCCATGATCGGCACGGTGCCCATCTGTGCCCCCGGCAACGCCCTGGGCTGCGTGAGCGGCGAGGGCATCGGCGGCTCGGTGTTTGATGACCTCAATGCCGACTGCATGCTCAATGGCATCGATCCCGGCGTCAAAAACATCCCCGTCAAGCTCTATGACAACCTCGGCACGTTTGTGCAGGCGGTGAGTTCCCACGAGGCCGGGGCTTATTTTTTTGACCAAGCCGTGGGCACCTGGAAGGTCGCGATCGACACCGCAGGCAAGCCCTACCGTGTCACCTGCAACAATCCCGGTCTGGACTCGACGGTGGTCCTGAGCACGCCGCTGGCACTCGGCGTCGATTTTGAGGTGGATTGCAAACCCGGCTACGATGTGGGTGTGAACGGGGTGGGCTTGAGTGGCATCCTGTTTCCAGGGCAGCCGTTTGCGAGCCGCATCTATGCGGGCGACATTTCCAATTTCTATGGGTTGCACTGCGCGACGGGCGTGACTGGACAGGTCGTGGTCAATTTCTCGGGTCCCGCGACCTACACGGGCGTGATGCCGGGGGCGCTCACACCTGTGGTGGCGGGCAATACATTCACCTACAACATCGCTGATTTTGGCACGGTGAATTCCTTGGTGGATTTTGGCCTGGAATTCAGCATGCTCACGACGGCGACGATCACCGACACGATATGCTTTGACGTGACCGTTTCGCCGAGCCTCGGCGACATGGACCCTGTCAACAACAGCTACCAATTGTGTGCGCCTGTCGTGAATTCGCATGACCCCAATGCCAAGGAGGTCTACCCGGCCACCGTGCCCCCAGGCTACGACGGCTGGCTCAACTATACGATCCATTTTCAAAACACGGGAAATGCCCCTGCCTTCAACATTCGCCTCGAGGACACCTTGGATTCCCATCTGGATTGGGAAAGCCTGGAGGTCCTGGACGCAAGCCATTACAATACCTGGCACCTGACCGGCAACCGTTTTGTGGTGCATTTCCCCAACATCATGCTGCCCGACAGCATGACCAATCCAGCGGGTTCCCAGGGCTGGGTGCTGTTTCGCATGAAGCCCTTGAGTGGCCTCCCCATCGGCACGGCGATCCCCAACACGGCCTCGATCTACTTTGACTTCAACGCGCCCATCGTGACCAACACGGCCACCACGTCGTACGCGCTCACGACGAGCAGCTCAGATGCCTCGGTCCATGCACCCAAGATCATGGTCTACCCCAATCCAAGTCCAGCGGTGTTTCAGGTGGAATATCCGCAGGATTGGCAACACGCCTCCTGGACGGTTTGCAACCTGATGGGGCAGACGGTGCTCCATCAAGCGGCGGCTGGCGGTCACTTTGCGGTAGACTTGAGCGGGCAGGCAGCGGGTTATTACCTGCTGAAACTGAGCGATGGCAAGCAGGAATATGTGCGGCAGCTGGTGCGGCAATAAGCTGTTTGACCCTGTGGCCTCGGCACCCAAGTGCCGAGCAATTCATTGGCCAAGGTTGTGAAACAACCGCCTGCTGAAATTGATGGGCGAATGCGAAGCTGAATGCAACGCATTCGTCCATGAATTTCAGCAGGCATCTGCAACAGCTGCCCGGCCGAATGAATTGCCCAAGGCTTGAGCCTTGGGGGGCGGGGGGAGAATTTGGCACCTCGTGCTTCCCTATTCCTCAATTAACCCTTAGCTTTGCAGATTGATCGAAAAGTCCTCATGAATCGAAACCTGAAATACGCCCTGTTTGCTGCTACGTTGGTCATGATCGGTATGCTTGTGGGCTTCAGGCTCAAGGATGCCACCAATCCTGACCGCCGCCAAGAAATCAACACGGGCTTGCAAAAAATCCAGGAGGCGATGCTCTTTGTGGAGCGCAACTATGTGAAGGAGCCCGACACGAAGAAGATGGTGGACGACGCGATCCAGGGCATGCTCGAGGGGCTCGATCCACACTCATTTTACATTCCCTCTGAGGAGATGACCGAGATGGAGGAGCAGATGGAAGGCAGTTTTGAGGGGGTCGGCATTGAGTTCAACCTCATCGAGGATACGATCTATGTGGTGGCGGTGATTTCGGGTGGGCCGAGCGAGGAGGTCGGCATCCAGGCAGGTGACCGCCTCGTGAAGATCGAGGGCGAGAACGTGGCTGGCGTGGGCATCGAAAACAACGATGTGATGAAGAAGCTGCGTGGCAAGAAAGGCACGCATGTCAAGGTCACTGCACGCCGTCCCGGGGTGAAGGGCCCTGTGGAATTTGACATCGTACGCGACAAGATCCCGCTCTACAGTGTGGACTATTCCTACATGATTCGTCCCGGTGTGGGTTACATCAAGGTGAGCCGTTTTGCACAAACCACTCATGAGGAATTTGTGACGCACTTTGAAAAACTCAAAGGCGACGGTCTCAACAGCCTCATTCTCGATTTGCGTGGAAATCCCGGAGGCTACATGGAAATGGCACAGAAACTCGCGGATGAATTTCTATCCGAAGGAAAATTAATTGTGTACACCGAAGGCCGCACGCCCGAAAGCAAATCGCGATACA
>JANMIM010001353.1:0-1133 GCA_031375795.1 Bacteroidota bacterium | reverse complement strand
GCCGTTGACGTCCGTGGCCGTGAGGATGACTGGTGTGGTGCCGAGTGGCGTACCGAGCAGGGCAACCGGGCTTTGGGTAACGCTGGCAATCCCGCAGTTGTCATTCACCGTAGCCGTGTTGGCACTTGTGATCTGTGCTACAAAGAAGGCATCATCACATCCTGCATCAAACTTGGGATCGATGACGAAGTCCAGGCGGTCGCCACAGGCCACGGTCACTTGGACGTTTTGGTTCACCAACGTGCCAGGGATGTTCAGGTACTGGAAGATCTCGACTGTATTCTTGAAGACACGCACGTTGGCACCGTCGCCGCAGCCGGTGTTGGTGTCGAAGAAGCTCAAGTCAAGTCTCAGGGTGCCATTCACCGAACTGATCCAACGCTTGACCGACCAGCTCAGGTTGTTGATACCAGGATGTCCGCCTGTAGCCGTGAGGTAAGGCGTGTTGAATGCCTGGTTGGCTTGCCAGATGTTGGAGCCATTGTTGTAGGTAGGCAGCTGGACGAAGCTATTGGTCGAGAAGGCGGGATATTCGCCATAGAACCAATTGCGGCGGCCTTGCTGGCTGGAGAAATCCAGGTTGCTATTGGCAATGATGCTTGTGCCGATTGTCTGGGCGAAATTCGGCATGGTGGCTTGGCAGAAAGCATCGGCGCACATGCTGAAATTGGCGGGGCAGGTGATGGCGGGAGCCTGGTTGTCGACCACCGTGACCGTGAAGGAGCAAGTGCTGCTGCCTCCCACAGCGGTCACCCTGAAGGTATTCGTGGTCGTGCCGACAGGATAGGTGGCACCGCTTGCGAGACCTGCGATCTGGCTAGTCGATGCGCCGGGGCAGTTGTCGGTGCCGACCGGAGCAGTGTAGCTGGCCACGCCCGAGCATTGCCCTGGCGTATTGTTCACGCTCACGTTGGCGGGGCAAGTGATCGCGGGTGCCTGGTTGTCGGTCACCGTGACCGTAAACGAGCAGGTCGTGGTCTGCCCATTGTTGCTCGCACTAAAGGTGTTTGTGGTCGTGCCGACAGGGAATGCCGTGCCGCTGGCTTGGCCTGCGGTCCGCGTCGTCGATACGCCGGGGCAGTTGTCGGTGCCGACCGGGGTGGTGTAGCTCACCACCGCGCTGCACAAGCCTG
>JANMIM010001349.1:0-3414 GCA_031375795.1 Bacteroidota bacterium | reverse complement strand
GTCGCCATGGCCAATCAGGAAATGCAGGTCTGGAATTGGCGCACGGGGGAATTGGTTTTTGCAGAAGCCCAAAGGCTCCCTGTGTACCGCTACCATATCGCGTTTTCACATCGTGGCGACCGCTTGCTGGCGGTAAGCGTGCGCGATGGGGACGCAATCTGCTGGGAAACAAAAACTTGGAAGCGCATCTGGCATGGCACGGTGGAGATCGGCGACGTGACGAGCGTGGTCGCCTCCCCGACCGACAATCGACTTTTTGCGATCGGCACAGAAACCAATGCTCGTCTCTGGACCCTCAATTCCGCCGGACAGCCGATGCAAGTGGGCGATATTTTGCCGGGTGCCGTCAGCGATTTTGCATTCTCCCCAAAAGGCGATCAGCTCTATGTTGCCGGAGGAGATTCTACGAGGATCTACCGCCTGATTCGATGAGGGCGTGCCCCGACGAAGGCAAATTTATTCCCCTTTTGATCGTACATTGCTGGAGATGAATGCGTGCAACGCAGATTTTCAAGCCTTGGAAGGTCAGTATTTGCCTACCAATTCCAGTGAACAGGCGATCAAAATTGCAAGCATCCTCAAGAAAACTTCAAAAATGGGCCGTAAACCCAAAATCAAATCCAGTGAAAACGAATAATTATCACCCCGATGGAAACAAAAAATGAAAACACCAACGTCGAAAAACAAAGGCACGGATGTGTCACGGCCTGGTTGGTTTTGATGATTCTTGCGAATTCAATCACCGGATTGGTCTATCTCTTGGCAAGTGAGATGATCACCAAAAACCTGCCCGGACGCGTCCCCACACCCATGATCATCCTGTTGGGCTTGATCGGGCTGGGAAATGTGGCATTCTCCTTTCTACTTTTTCGATGGAAAAGGATTGGCTTCTGGGGATTTGTCACCACTGGCGTCGGCGCCTTCATCATCAACCTGAGCATCGGCCTAGGTCCAGCCCAATCGGTTTTTGGACTGGTCGGCATTGGAATCCTCTATGCCATCCTCCAAATCCCTGAAGGCGGCGTCAAGGCCTGGGACAATCTGGACTGAGGCCTGATTTTTTATCGACATACGATACCCCAATTCCGCTTGGTGAGGAGGGGAATAACAATTCTCTCGCCCAGCTCCACCGAACAGTCGGTCATCATTTCCTGCGATAATGCCGGCAAACTCTTCTACACGAGCACGATGCCATCTGCGCCGATTTCATCTAAAGGCAACGCCAATCCTGTGGTGTCCTAGATTTTTGTCCGTATTTTTGCGACATGATCAGGAAAACGCACCCACTAAAGCTGGGGAAACTCGTCTTTTTTTGTCTATCGTTGTTGATACTGGGCTGCTCGGTGGCTTCTGGACAGCCGGCCAAGGGCAAGCAGCCCAAACAGCCCAAGCTCATCGTGGGCATCGTCGTGGACCAAATGCGCTACGACTACATCGCGCGCTACTGGGACAACTTTGGCGAGGGCGGATTCAAGCGGCTCATCGCCGAGGGCACCACATTCTCCAATTGCAACTACAACTACGTGCCCACCGAGACGGCACCCGGCCACGCGAGCATCTTCACGGGCACCACGCCCTCTGGCCACGGCATCATCATGAACGACTGGTATGATCAGTCCACGATCGCCGCTGGCGTCGTGCGGCCACACAGCAGCGTGATGGACAGCCTGTATCCATTCCTGGGCATCCATCCACTGCGCAGCCGAGGCCTGGGTGCCTCTCCCCTGCTGCTCGATGCCACCACGATCGCCGACCAACTCAAGGCAGCCACCAAGGGCAAGGCCAAGACCATCGGCGTCTCACTCAAGGACCGCTCGGCCATCCTGCCCGTCGGCAAGACCGCAGATGCCGCCTTTTGGCTCGACGACATCACGGGCTACATGATCTCGAGCACCTATTACCCTGCGATGAAAAAAGGCTTCCCGGCCTGGGTCGATTCCATCAACAAAACCCAATGGCCGCTCAAATGCCTCGTGGCACCCGCCGGTTGGGAACTGCTGCTGCCGCCTTCCAAATATTCTGCCCAAGACCAGCCCGGCGACAGCCTCTACGAGGGCACCTACCGACTCGGCGAATCCACCACATTCCCCCACCGCTTCACGGTCGATCCGCTCCTGCCCTGCGTCGATTTCAAGACCACGCCCTGGGGCAATGAGCTCGTCAAGGATTTTGCCAAACAGACCGTGATCCATTACCAAATGGGCATGGACAAAGTCACTGATTTCCTAAGCGTAAGCTTCTCCTCCACCGACATGGTCGCCCACCAATTTGGCCCGCAGTCCCGCGAGGTCGAGGACACCTACCTGCGCCTGGACCGTGACCTCGCCGACTTCCTGAGCTTCTTGGATGCCCGCATCGGCAAACGAAATGTGATGGTTTTCCTCACGGCCGACCACGGCGGCGCACCCAATCCCACTTATGCCATGGCACATGGCGAAAAAGGCGGCTGGATCGACCCCATCGAGATGCACAACCTGTTGCGCAACAAGCTGGGCGACAAGGCGGGTCAGGATTCCCTGCTCACTTCGGTCAAGGGCCACACCGTCTACCTCAACCATGCGCTCATCCAGAAAAGGGGCATGAGCCTGGATTCACTCGCGCAAATCGTCGCAGATGCGGCGACGGGATTCCCAGGCATCGAGAAGACGTTCACGGCGCGGCAAGTCGCGGCCATGCAACCCGCCAACCTGGGCGAGACGTTGCTGCAAAACGGATATTATGCCAGTCGCAGCGGCGATGTGCTCATGCTCGCGAGTTATGGCTACATGCAAGCCGCTTACAATCCCAGGGACCCCGGTCGCTACAAAAAAGGCACCTCCCACGGCACGCATTATGCATACGACACACACGTGCCGCTCCTCTGCTGGGGTTGGAATGTCCCTGTGTTGAAATCGGATGCGTCGGTGGTGATCCCCGATATTGCGGCCACCGTCTGCAAAAACCTCGGCATCGCCCCGACCAGCAAATGCAGTGGCAAGGCGATCACGGACCTGTCTGTGAAGTCCAAATAGCGCACACGGCACAAAAAAAAGCGGGCACCCTTGCGAGCACCCACTTTACAACTTACCGTGAAAAAAAATGCTTAATCCATGACGACAAAGCGCTTCACTAGGCGAGCGCCATTGCCTTCCATCTGGAGGAAATAAATTCCGCCAGCATATTCCTTGGTGCTGAATTCCAAGTGGTTGTCACCTTCATTGGTCGTGGCTTCCCATACATCGAGCACCTTGCCGGTGACATCGGTGACACGGCACTGCACCGATTGGCTGCGGTCTGCGATGAAATCCAGGTTCACGAGGTCGCGGGTCGGATTGGGGTAGAGCACCAGTCCGCCAATCGGCTGCCCGGTCTCGGTCGGGTCGGCCTTGAAGAAGGTGCCGGTGATGCGCGGGCGGTCCAGGGCGATGTCGCTGC
>JANMIM010001346.1:0-6057 GCA_031375795.1 Bacteroidota bacterium | reverse complement strand
CTTCACATACTCCTCAAACAAGATCATCCGATCCACGATCCCATCGGGGCGCAGCTCAATGATGCGGTTGGAGACCGTGTTCATGATCTGGAAGTCATGTGTCGTGAAGATCATGTTGCCGACAAAGTCGTTCATGCCGTTGTTGAGGGTGATGACGCTCTCCATATCGAGGTGGTTGGTCGGCTCGTCGAGGAGCAGGAAGTTGGGGTGGCTGAGCATGATCTTGCTGAGCATGCAGCGCACTTTTTCGCCGCCGCTGAGGACGCTTACTTTTTTCAGGACTTCTTCGCCACTGAAAAGCATGCGGCCCAGGAAGCCACGGATGAACTGCTCGTCGGTCTCGCGGGTGTATTGCCAGAGCCAATCCACGAGGCTCAGGTCGTTTTTGCCTTCGAAGTATTCGTGGTTCTCGTTGGGGAGGTAGTCCATCGTGATGGTCTGCCCCCAGGTGATCTTGCCGCTGTCGGGCTGCACTTTGCCGGCCATGACATCAAAGAAGGCGGTCATGTTGGCGCTGCTGTCGCAGATGAGGCCGATCTTATCGCCCTTGCCGACCGTGAAGCTCACGTTTTTGAAGTAGTACTCGCCCTTCTCGTTTTTCTTGCTCAGGTTCTCGACCGTCACGATCTGCCCGCCGGGCTCGCGCTCGGGCTTGAAGAAAATGTAGGGGTACTTGCGCGTACTGGCCCGCATTTCCTCGAAGTCGAGCTTCTCCAGGGCCTTTTTGCGGCTCGTGGCCTGCTTGCTCTTGGACGCGTTGGCACTGAAGCGGCGCACAAACTCCTGCAACTCGGCCTTGCGGGCCTCCAACTTCTTGTTTTTGTCGGCGAGTTGGCGCTTGATGAGTTGGCTGGATTCGTACCAAAAGGTATAGTTACCCGTGAAGATGCGAATCTGCCCGTAGTCGATGTCCACGACGTGGGTGCAGACCATGTCCAGGAAGTAGCGGTCGTGGGAAACGACGATCACGAGGTTTTTGAAGTCGGCGAGGAAGTCGGCGAGCCAGGCGATGGTCTTGGCATCGAGGTCGTTGGTCGGTTCGTCGAGCAGCAGCATGTCGGGCGTGCCAAAGAGCGCCTGGGCGAGGAGGACCTTGACCTTCTCGGGGCCGCTGAGCTCCTTCACACACATATAATGGTAGCTTTCCTGGATCCCCATGTTGCTGAGCAACTCGGCGGCATCGCTCTCGGCGGTCCAGCCGCCCATCTCCCCAAACTTGTTTTCCATGTCCGTGGCGCGGAGCATGTCTTCCTCGGTGGCATCGGGGTTGGCGTAGATGGCCTCCTTTTCCTGCATGATGCGGTACATCTCGCTGTGACCCATGATGACAGTGTTGAGCACGAGCTCCTCTTCAAACTCGAAGTGGTTTTGCTTCAAGATGGCCATGCGCTTGCCCTTGTCGATGGCGATGTTGCCGCGTGTGGGGTCGATTTCGCCGCTGATGATCTTGAGCAGGGTGGATTTGCCCGCGCCATTGGCACCGATCACGCCATAGCAGTTGCCTTCCACAAATTTGAGGTTGGCCTCGTCAAAGAGGACGCGTTTGCCATATTGCAGGGCGAGGTTGGAGACTGTGATCATGCCTTTTTGCGAATGAAAATGAAACTCAAGCGGATACGACTATGGGTATTCGGGCTGCAAAGATAGGAAAATGGCGGGGCAATTGACGATGGGGAATGAAGTATTTGGGGCCGGGATGTGGCCAAAAGGGTCCAAGGACAACCTCGCTACTGTTTCCCAAATTCATTCCTTTTGCTTAAAGCCTGTCTTATGAATGCGCTGGAGACAAAGAAGAAGAAACGTCGTCTACTTGCTGCAATACTGAAGTTCCAAAAGAAGGATCTCTATCCAACCGTTGCTGACCCATTGGAATGGCAAAAACAGCAGCGAGATGAGTGGGAATAGTGCTTCGCATGCCTATAAAATCCATCAATTCCTCCAATTGTTCCAAAAAGGCCGCATCACCCATTGCGAATAAACGCTGGCCAAGCGCGATTTTTCGATCTGATAGACTCAAAGTGCCTTTCATGCGGTGAAAGTAAACGATCAATCCGCATTCTTCGATTCACAAGTCTACCCCCCCCATTAACCAACCCATTCCCCCCAACGAAAGCATCTTTTGCACCGTTCGGAGCAGGCGATAGCGCATTCCCTAGGTCGCCGATTATCTTCACTTCATCAATCGTCAAATTCCGTTATGAAGTCCACCATCGCCGCCTTTTTGTTTGCCTTTGCTGCCGTCGCCACCGGTCTCCAAGCCCAATTGGTCACCATCCCCGACCCGAATTTTGTGACTTACCTCCAGACGAATTTCCCGGCTTGCATGTCGGGAAATCAAATGGACACGACCTGCGTGGGTATCACAGCCGCGACGACGCTCAGCCCGAGCTACCTCAGCATCGCCGACTTCACGGGGCTGCAATACTTCGATGCCGTCACCGACCTCAACATCACGGGCAACCTCGTGACCAACCTGCCGGCATTTCCCCGCAACATGGTCACGCTGACTGCGATCGCCTGCCAAATGTCCGCGCTGCCCACGATTCCCGCCAGCGTACAAAGCCTGTCGATGCCCGGCAACCAACTCACCGCGCTGCCGACCCTGCCGGCCGGCCTGCGCGTGCTCGATGTCGATGGCAGTCAGCTCGGCAGCTTGCCTGCGCTCCCCCTGACCCTGCAACGCCTCTCGGTGCAATCCTGCAACCTGAATGCCCTGCAAACATTGCCATCAAGCTTGACGAGCCTCACTTGCACCAACAACAATTTGACGACGCTGCCGGTGCTGCCTGCTAGCTTGCAGACACTCGGCGCAGGCAACAATCCCCTGACGGCATTTCCCGCATTCCCCAACACGATTCGGTTTTTGTCGGTGGACGATGTCACTGGCCTGCCCCTGCCCGCGACCTTGCCAGACTCTTTGCGGGATTTTTATTGCACAGGCATGCAACTGGGCACGATACCGACGCTGCCCAGCAGGCTCAACCGGCTGGATTGCAACAACAACAATCTCACGGCGCTGCCCGCGCTGCCTGCGACCTTGCGCTACCTGAATGTATTCAGCAATCAGCTCGCCGCACTCCCTGCCCTGCCGAGTGGCTTGGAGCTGATCCAAGCCTATTACAACAATCTGGTGACCGTCAACAATCTGCCCGCCAGCCTCAACACCGCCGATTTCAGGTGGAACCAAATCACCTGCTTTGGCCCATTTCCCGTCTCAGCGACGCTCAACGTGAGCTTTGACAACAACCCTGTCACCTGCATCCCCAACTACGCCGCCTTCATGACGCCTGCCATCGGTTCGGTGCCCATCTGCGCGCCGGGCAATGCCATGGGCTGCGTGAGCGGCGAGGGCATCGGCGGCACCATCTTTGACGACACCAATGCCGACTGCATGCGCAATGGGCTCGATCTCGGCATCCAAAGGGTGCCTGTGAATGTCTACGACAATCTCGGCACCTTCATCCAAGGCGGAAATTCCTACGCCAGCGGTGCCTATTTCTACACATTGCCGCTCGGAAACTGGACCGTGAAGATCGATACCGCCGGCAAGCCCTACCGCGTCACATGCGCCCAGCCGGGACTCGACAGCACGGTGGCCTTGAGCTTGGGGAATGAACTGGCGCTGGACGTCGATTTTGAGGTGGATTGCAAGCCGGGCTTCGATGTCGGCGCACGCGGCGTGGGCGTCGACAACATCATCTTCCCCGGTCAGCCCTTTGGGGCGCATGTCTTGGCGGGGGACCTGACGCAATTTTATGGCTTGCATTGTTCGGCGGGCGTGGGCGGGCAGGTGATCGTGCAGGTCTCCGGGCCGGTGACCTACACGGGTGCCTTGCCGGGGGCGCTTGTGCCTACGGTCACGGGCAATACATTTACCTACACGATCACCGATTTTGGACTGGTGAATGTACTCAGCGATCTGGGCCTTCGCTTCACGACCGACTCCACCGCGCAGGCGGGCGATACGGTATGCTTTGACGTCACGGTCACGCCGAGCGCAGGCGACCTCTATCCTGCCAACAATACCTATAGCGTCTGCTACCTCAGCAGCAACTCCTATGATCCCAATGCCAAGGATGTCTATCCACGTCAGGTCGCAGCGGGATATTCAGATTGGCTTAATTACACCGTGCATTTCCAAAACATAGGTACTGCCGCCGCCTTCAATATCCATGTCGAGGACACGCTCGACGCCAATCTCGACTATGCCAGCATGGAGATGCTCAGCGCGAGCCACTACCAGACTTGGACCCTGATGGGCAATGCGCTCGACGTCCGTTTCCCAAACATTATGCTGCCCGACAGCGCCTCCAACCCGACCGGTTCGCAAGGCTGGTTCATGTACCGCATCCGCCCAAAGCAGAATCTGCCGATGGGCACTGTGATCCCCAATTCGGCTGCGATCTATTTTGACTTCAATGCGCCCGTCATCACCAATACCGCGACCACGAGCTACAACCTGACGACCGCTGTGTCGGATGAGGAGAATGTCGCAGCACGCGTGAGCGTCTATCCCAATCCCAATGCGGGCATCTTTAATGTCAAATTCCCTGAGAATTGGAAGAAGGCCGACTGGTCGCTGACGAATCTGCTGGGGCAGGAATTGATGCATCAGACGGCGACGGGTGGCGGTTTTGCGGTCGATCTGGGCGCGCAGCCAGCGGGTTTTTACCTGCTGCGGGTGGGCGACGGGCGGCAGCAGGTGGTGCGGCAGATTGTGAAGCGGTGATTTTCTAATGCAAAAGCCTCCCTCCGTTGTCTTGTGGCAGCGGAGGGAGGCTTTTTTGTGGGGTGTTTCGGCAATGCCTGTCACGAAACCGATCGTGGCAACTTGCCAGCAACCAACATCAATCTTGGATCACCACTTTGCTGGCCGTCACAAGCTTCGGGCCTTGTTGCAGGCGAATGCAATAGATGCCGCTTGGCAAGCCTGCACGGTCGAGCGCGATGGTCTTGCCTGAAATGTTGGCCTTGACTTGCACACATTGCCCATGGAGGTTGAAGATTCGGAGTTCAGCACCAACGACGGGGGTGCTGAGTTGGATGGTTGCTGTGCTGCTGAAGGGGTTGGGAAAGATGGAAGCATCGGAAAGTGCCCGTTGCTCGTCGACGGCGATCGACTGTGCACACAATGCGGTCGTCTGCACAGGAGCGTTCCTGTAAGTCAGCGTTCCATCTCCAAGACCGCCTTGATCGTTGCTTCCCCAAGCCCAGCCCGATCCATCGCTTTTTTGGGCGAGTGAGTGGTAATATCCGCCAGAGATTTTTGCAATGCCCGTGATCGTGCTTACCGCGACGGGGACATTGCTGCCGATGAAAGTCCCATTTCCCAATGTCCCGTTATAATTGTCTCCCCAAGACCAGACGGTGCCATTGCTTTTGAGTGCCAATGAGTGGTAATAGCCTCCCGAAATGGCCGTGACGGCCGTGAGTCCAGTCACCGGGACGGGGACATTGCTGCTCACGACGGAGCCATTGCCCAAGGTTCCGTAATAATTGTATCCCCAAGCCCAGACCGTACCGTCGTTTTTCAAGGCAAGGCTGTGACGTCCCGCACCTGCGATCGCAATGACGCCCGTAAGGGATGAGACTTGCACCGGGAGATTGCTGCTCAGATTGGCACCGTTGCCGAGCTGACCGTCGTACCCGGACCCCCAAGCCCAGACCGTGCCGTCATTTTTCAAGGCTAGCGATTGATAAGGTCCTGCTGAGACGGCCGTCATGCCCGTGAGCCCGCTCACCATCACCGGAACCAAACTCTTGGTATTGTTTCCATTTCCAAGCTCTCCATCGTCGTTGAATCCCCATGCCCAAACAGTGCCATCGCTTTTGAGGGCAAGTGAGTGGAAATAACCGGCTGAAACAGCGCCCACGCCTGACAACCCGGCGACTGCGACGGGTAAATTGCTGTCGACATCAGTACCATCCCCGAGCTGTCCATGCCGATTGGCTCCCCATGTCCAGACGGTGCCGTCGCTTCTGAGTGCCAGCGAATGTGCATCTCCCCCAGCAACTGCGACGATCCCCGCAATCGCACTCACTTGGACGGGGACACTG
>JANMIM010001322.1:0-1084 GCA_031375795.1 Bacteroidota bacterium | reverse complement strand
CCAGGCCATCAGCAAAGCCAGTTCCTCTGGATCCTGCCCCAAGGCAGGGAAGCGATACAGCAGGTTTTCCGCAACGCCATCGTGGTGCCCACCCACGGCAGCCACACGGTCATGAGGCGCATAAAGCCGCTTGTTATTCTCTTGAAAATGGGAGAGCTTGTCGTTTTGCTTGCACCACTGTGCCTGCATCGCCGCCGCTGCATTGAGCTTGGCATCTGCAAAGATCGGTTTCACGCCCAGACTGTCGCGCACGCGGTTCACCTCCAGGAGCAGCAGGTCTGCGAGCTTTTGCGGGGTACGAAATTGACCTGATTGGGCGGATGCGAATTCCAAGTGACCAATCACAAACATCAGCGCAAGCAGATATTTCCCAATGACCAGTAAAACGTATGGATAGCGGCGAATCATGATTGCACAACGGTAGGAAGCAAATTAGTAACAATTCGCCGACACCCAAACATAAAATACTTCCCAAGAATCCAACAACATTCCGCCGAGCCGCCCTAACTTCGCAGCCACGCATGGAGGAGACGCTTCACACACGTATATGTATCATTGGCGCGGGCCCGGGCGGGGCCTCGGCGGCCTTGTTTCTCG
This sequence comes from Bacteroidota bacterium, assembly GCA_031375795.1. GTDB lineage: Bacteria > Bacteroidota > Bacteroidia > J057 > JADKCL01 > JADKCL01. Next base: position 487 of record JANMIM010001322.1, on the reverse strand, counting down.
CCAAGCAGGGCATCCCCTGCTTGCTCGTGGACAAGGCAAGCTTTCCCCGCGACAAGGTGTGCGGCGATGCGCTCAGCGGCAAGGTCGTCGAGGTCTTCAGGAAGCTGGATCCAAGCATCGTGGACCGCATCGCCGGCGACCCGACGGCATTGGGCTCCTGGGGCGTGACCTTCGTCGCGCCCAACCGCAAGGGCCTGCGCGTGCCGTTCAAGAAGGATTTTGACAAGGCAAGGCAGCAGAGCCCAGGATTCATCGCCAAGCGCCTTGATTTTGATGATTTTTTGGTGGAGGAATGCCGGAAGCACCCCAGCATCCAATTGATCGAGGGCTTGGCCCTCACGGGGTTTGAGCGGCAAGATGGCAAGTGGCGCTGCAAGGCAGACGATGGCCGCATTGTGGTCGCCGACTTGGTGATCGCTGCAGATGGGGCGCATTCGCGGTTTGCAAAGGTGATCGGCGGCATCGAGGTCGAGCCCGCCCATTACTG
>JANMIM010001318.1:0-1752 GCA_031375795.1 Bacteroidota bacterium | reverse complement strand
GATGAGCACGCGCTTGCCGGCAAGCGGTTTGGGCGAAAGCATCGAGACTGCGGCGGCCAGGATTTCTTCGGGTTCGGCCATGCGGCCTTCTCCGTGCAAGCCGCTGGCCAGAAAGCCATTGCCGGCCTGCAACACGTGCAGGCCGTCTGCAAGCAGCTGCGCGAGGTTGCGCAGCGTGCTCGGGTGTGCATACATGTCGGCGTCCATGGCGGGCGCGACGAGCACGGGGCACTTGGCGCTCAGGTACACGGCCGTGAGGGCATTGTCGCAGATGCCGTGGGCCATTTTTGCGAGGGAATTGGCGCTGGCGGGGGCCACGACCATGAGGTCTGCCCAGGCGCCGAGGTGCACATGCTCGGTCCATGAACCATCCCACAAGCCGGCAAAGACGGGCTGCTGGCTCAGGTTGGAAAAGGTGAGTGGCCCGACAAATTGCTTGGCGGACTCCGTCATGACCACACGCACTTGGGCACCGTTCTTAACGAAAAGCCGCACCAAAAGTGCGGCTTTGTATGCTGCGATGCTGCCTGTGATGCCTACAATGATTTTCTTGTCGGCAAGCATGGGCAGATCAAGGATTCAGTTCAGGGTGATTGGTGTCGGCGGGGTTGTCGCGGTGACGCCAGTAGACGCGCTGGGCCATGAACTCTTCGACAGCCACTTGCGTGGCCTTTGGCAGACGCTCATAGTGCTTGGAAATCTCGATCTGCTCACGGTTCTCCGTGATCTCGTCCAGGTTGTCGTGAGCGGGGGCGAATTCCGCCAGCTTGCGGCCCAATTCCTCTTTGGTGGCCACAGTGAACTGATTGGAGCGGCTACCGATGATGGAGACCGACTTGTAGATGTTACCCGTCGGGTAGCTCATGTCATCCAGGTTCAGGGGCAGGAAATTTTCTTCCATTTTCACTATTGTATTTCTTTAAACTTTTCTTCGTACTGCTTAAACAACTTGTCGGCAGTGCTCATGTACTCGCTTTTGGGGTACTTGAGCTGAAACTCCCGGTATTCCTCCAGCGCATCGGCGTAGGAGATCTTGCGCTCGGCGATGTCTGCGGTGGTCATCACGACGTCCATGGACTGCCTGAAGCGCTCAAACATCGTTTTTTCGTCGAGTTTCGCGCGGTCGGCTTCGAGCTTCTTTTGATTTCGCTCGATTTCGGCACGCAGATTCTCGGCTTCATTGGCAAATTTACTATCTGGAAACTTCTGCACAAACTTTTCCTGAAAATCGAGCGCCTCCTTGTACCGCTCCGGGCGCTTACTCGTGACGCTACGCGCCGCCAAGTCGACCGATGACCTCAAGAGCAAGTACTGGGATTCCTCCCTGTACTTGGAATCGGGAAACTTGTTGATCATGTTTTTGAAGGCCTCGACAGCGGCCTTGTGGTAGCCGATCTTCTCATACAGCCTCGCCTGCTCAAAGGCCTTTTTCGCCAGCCGTTCCCGCAATTCCATGAGGTACTTCATGCTCTCCTCCTTGTGGTTGGAGTTGGGGTTGCGGCTCAAAAACAGCTGGAATTGATTGATGGCCTTGTCGGTATAGGTCTGGTCGAGGTAGTAGGGATCCGAGATCTGGTAATAGCACTTGGCGGTCATGTACTCAAACTCATCGGCATGGGAGCTGCCTGGGAATTTCTGGGCATAGTCACTGAACAGAAAGGAGGAGGTCACCAATTCGCCCATGAAATAGCGACAGTAGGCTAGGTAATAGTACATTTCCTCGGCCCTGGGGTTGCCGCGGTAGATGGCCAC
>JANMIM010001298.1:0-12286 GCA_031375795.1 Bacteroidota bacterium | reverse complement strand
CGGCGATGATCCTGCCGACCCCACGATCATCCAGTTTGAACAATCAGAGTATGACCTCGGTACTTTCAAGGCGGGCGAAATCGTGAAGGCTTCGTTCAAGTTCAAGAATATCGGCGATGCCAACCTCATCATCGACACCGTCAAGCCATCCTGCAAATGCTCGGAGTTGAAGTGGACCGAAACCACCGTGAAGCCAGGCGGCACAGGTGAAGTGAGCGCCGAGATCGACACTGCAGACAAGGAAGGCGAGCAAGTGAAGTATTTCACGGTGTTGTACAATGGCAACCCTCCCGTGGAGCGTGTGACGCTCAAGTTCGTGGTGACGGCCCCCGAGGGTGCCGCCGAGCAAGGAACGACCGACGGCGAAGAAGTGAAATGAGTCTTAGACGATGGCGCGCCATCATTCAGGTCTCAGTAAGATCAAACAACGGATTTCGGCTGACGGGTAGTGCGGCCCTCTTTCGGCTCATCGGTTGCTGCCTACTCTTTTGGTTGCTTGTGCCCGCAGCGGTATTTGCCCAGTCAATTCGAACGACTCCTTGGACCAAAATCGTGCCGTCCCCTGGCCTGCCTGAGACCGTGGAGGTGCAGCCTGGAAACAACAATCTCGACGTGGCCCTGTTTCAGGGGCGGTACTACTTTGCCTTTCGCACTGCGCCCTCACATTTTGCCAGCCCCAAGGTGCACCTCTACCTGCTGAGCAGTGCTGATCGCAAGGATTGGCGATTGGAAAAAGACATCCATCTCGGGAGCGACCTGCGGGAACCCCGGTTTCTGGCCATGGATACCGCCCTCTATTTTTACTGTTTTGAGGCGGGAACAAACCCGCTGGGATTTAGGCCGAAACATGCTTGGGGTTGCCATCTTGGCAAAAGCGGCCATTTTGGGGAGCTGCGGGACCTTCATTGGGATTGTTTTGTGCCGTGGCGCATGCGACGGCTCGGGGATGAAATGTACATGAGCGTCTACTATGGCTGTGACATTTACAACGGCAAGCACAAAGGCGAGGTGCGCCTGCTCCGGAGCTCAGACGGCTACGATTGGCGGCCGGTCAGCGAGGCCCCGCAGACGGGAGACCAAGGCGGGGAGGAGGCCGAGTTCATCTTTGATCGTCTCGGAAACCTCTGGGGAACCATCCGCTTGGAGGGTGCTGGGGCGCAGGTGGTTTTTGCACATCGCGACAGCCTCGATCGCTGGCATTGTTTCCCGACGCGCGACAAATACGACAGCGCCTTGTTGTTTTGCCACCGCGACCAAATTTTTCTCATTTCCCGCCGCAACCTCGACGGCCCCTCTGAGCGCGGCCAGATCTTACCACCCAAACTGCGCCGCAATTACAACCTGGTGAGGTATTCTGTCACGCGCAAATGCACGGCGCTGTGGTTGCTGGAGCCACATACCAAAAGCCTGGTACACATCATGGATTTCCCCAGCACCGGCGACACTGCATTTCCGGGCATCTTGGACCTGGGAAATGGAGCCTATTGGCTGCTCAATTACTCCAGCGACATCCACGGCCGCTCCAAGACGTGGGTGCGTGGCCAAGTCGGCAAGACCTATATTTATGAAACGATGCTCAGCATCACGCCCTAATGTGAATGGTCTTAGACGAATTTTGGGTCGAGGCATCAACGGCCAAGACGCTCCAAAGGTGTCTACCTGCCTGATTCCCAGGGCATACCTGAGGTGACCTTTCGGTAAATCCTTACAAAAGGCTGATCCTCCTGAAGGTATGCTCGCTCCCGGCTTGGATGCGCATCAGATATTGTCCAGCGCTCAGATCTTGGGTCGACAGTTCAAACTCGTTGGAACCAGCCTCTCCTTCAAATTGCGCCTCCCTCACAGTGCGACCCTGCACATCCACGAGCACCACCGCGACAGATTGCGCCTTTTCAAGTGCCATGGACACACCCAGCGGTCCGTTGATGGCTGCGGGGTTTGGGTACACCACCACGTTTTCACGGTCGGCATCGGCAGGCATTACCTCCACGGCGTTGCTGTAGCTGTCCTTGCCATTTTGATCGATGAGCTTGAGCCGATAATAATCGACCGCATTTGGATCGTATTGGGTGTCGGTGAAGTCATACCGTAGGGGCGCGTTTGAATTTCCAGCTGCCTGCAGGGTCCCGATTTTTTCAAAGTGGCGGTAATCCCCGACGCTGCGCTCGATTTCAAACGTCGCATTGTCGACTTCGCTCAGCGTTTCCCAGGAAAGCTGGACCTCATTTCCCACACGCGATGCTGCCAAATCGTGCAAGTCGGCCGAAAGCAATACCGTGGGATACAAGGCCCCATCGTCCAGATAGACATAATGAAAAGAATAGCTTCCTCCGCCGATGTCGACCACAGAGGTGCTTGCATCGTCATTGAAATTGCCCAGGGTCAGGTAGCGCTCGCCACCACTGGCCGTGAACGTCGCGAAGACTTGGGTCCATCCAGCCTTGTTGCTCAAATAGTTGCCTGCCGTATTTTGGCATTGCGGCGCATAGGCCGTCATCGGGTCGCTGTTGCCGACCCATGCGGTAGGCGTGTTGCTAAAATAGAATTGCAGCGCATCGGTAGCCTTGGTGGAATTGTCGCCCGTGGAAACCCACCAAGAGACCGTATAAGTGGCTCCTGCGGTCAGTCCACTGGCTGGCAGAAGCCGGCAAGTGATGTACTCTCTGAAGTTGGGGACAGATTGATAATAGAGGCACAAGCCGGCATAGGAGTTGCCATCATGGGAACCTTGGGAACCAAATGCATTGTTTGGAACTTGCACCTGTGGATTTGTCGCACATACTTGTAGCAGGTCTGGGCTGCCAGCATGTCCAGCTGGACCTGCATGTCCTGTGGCATTGGCGATCTGTCCAATGCCTGTTGGACATGCCGTAGCCGTTTCAAAGCCCGGATTCGAGAGCAAGTTTTGGGTCAGTCCGAGGGAAAAACTGGCCAATGACAATACACATGTTCCAATGAATCGGATCATAGCAGTAAAAATAAATTGTTCCAAAAAAGGATTCAGACGAGAGAGCAGGCAACCAACTCTCAGTCCGTCCACTTATCCTAAGATAGTAAAAATCCTCGATTTCCATATCGCCAAAGAATATGTCGCATTATGTGGGTTTGGCACGATTAAATTTAATTCACAGCCATTGTTGAAACCTATTTGCGTTGAAAGTTGATGAAATACAGAATCGAATGCTGTGTCGGGTACAAAAAAGGGTACGTTTTCTTACTAAGTTGCAGGGCGATGTGGCTTTGGCGAGGCATATTGCAGATAACTTGGAGTTGCCCGTCAGTAAGGTTTCCATGAACTTTGTGAATCACGGCGGATGAGCAAATCCCAATCAACGGAATAATATTTGGCGCAACCATCGATGTGGCTGCCAGGAATGCGTCGCTGCGCGGCAGCACCCGTCAAATCGACCCTTTTTTCGTTGCAGTGCAGCATGTAATTTGTTCCTTCTTGGTTCATCAAATACGTTCGATTATTGTAGGAAAAACGGCTGATGTACCATTTTGGGTAGCTAAGAGTCGCCCCAGAATTGCTTGAATTCTGAGGGGGAGGTAAGAAATTCTCCCAAAACCATCACAATGCCTCCAAGAGACATCCCTTGGCGAGTGCCAAATCGTCGATGCGATGAATGGTGACGTGCACCACGTATTGGTTTTTGCAACCCAAAACAGGACCGACAAAAAATCTGAGATCAGAAACGATGCACGCACAAAACGTGGTCGACAAGCGTGTTCCGCGCTCCCTGTCCTCCCCGTTGCACGAGGGCGCGGCGCGCCATCTGGAGCCAAGTTCATCGATCCAAGAAGAATCCGCTAATTCGCCCAAATGCCACCATCCGCAACGAAAAAGCGACCCAAGCCCAGAAAATCCAGCACCAAGCAAGACGAATGAGCTTCCCAGAACCAAGCGAGCCTGCGCATCGCAAAGATTCACCCCAACAGTACATTGGCCGCGCTGAACCAACGTTTCTGCCAATTCCGAAAATTCTGCTAATTCTGCTCAAATAAATTAGGAGCCTCAATCCGCCCCGGCGGAGAGTCCCCGAATCCTTGCATCTTGCTTATCATCAATGCATTTTTGGCACTCTTGCACCTTCTGAATTCATTCAGACTTCAGAAATCTTACGCATCCAGCGATTTTGGTGGATTGAACAAGACGTCCATTGCGATTTTGCAGCATGCCTCAGCTCGCTGTCGCTATCTTTGCAGCAGGCCCTTAGGGCAGACGTTGCATGAGAATACAAGTTCACATTCTGTTTTTTGCGGCCATTCTGGCCCATTTTGCCACAAAGGCTCAAAATTCGACCGCGCTCTGGGACGATAGCCGCGTTGCGGCGATCTATTTGACCATCCATCCGGATTCGCTCGACTCGATCTACACCAACATTTATTCGAACCATTACTACACTGCCGACCTCGTTTTTGATGACGGCATTGCGCGCGACACCGTGACGCAGGTGGGCATACGCCTTCGTGGAAACACCTCACGCGCAGCAGACAAAAAATCGTTCAAGGTGAGCTTCAACGAATACCTGCCGGGTCGCCGATACCAAGGAACCAAAAAATTGAATCTGATCGGCTCTCACAACGACCCGACCATGGTGCGTCAGAAGCTGTTTTACAATGTTTGGAACCAATGTGGAATGCCCGCCCGCCACACGACCTTCGTCCAGGTTTATATCAATCAGGTCTATTACGGGCTCTATTCCAACCTTGAAGAAATGGACAAGGACTGGCTGACCACGACATTCGCAGAGAATACCGGCAATCTCTACAAATGCATCTACCCGGCGGACTTGGTGTACATCGACGGCAATCAACAGACCTACAAAAATATTGCGGGTTCCACCGGCCGCGCCTACGACCTCCAAACCAATGAAACCCTCGATGATTATGCCGATCTCGTCGAATTGATCACGCAACTCAACCGGATTCCCGATGCACAATTCGCTGCCGAAATCCCGCAGTTTTTGAATGTGCAGGGTTATCTGAAAGCCTTGGCAATTGACGTCGCGACTGGCAATTGGGACAGTTACGGCTACAACAAAAACAATTATTATCTCTATCACCGACAGACATCCGGGCAATTCGAATTTATCACCTACGACGCCGACAATACATTTGGGGTAGACTGGGTGAACCGTGACTGGGCGACGCGCGACTGCGCCGACTGGCTGAGTCATAGTGAACCGCGGCCTTTGGCAACAAAATTGCTGGCTGTGCCTGCCTTCCGGGCCCAATATTATGCGGCATTGGACAGCATCACCCGCTTTGTGACGCGGCCGGACAGTATTTTTCCTAAAATTGACGCGTTGAAGGCCTTGATCCTTCCTTTTGTCCCGGCCGATACCTTCCGCAGTTTGGATTATGGGTACGATCTGAATGACTTCGAATTGGGTTTTACCGGTACGGTCGACGGACATACGCCCTATGGCATCAAGCCGTTCCTGGGAACCCGCTACAACAGTACGTTGGGGCAGCTCTCAGCCGTAAAAACAACGGAGGTACAAGACATTGCACAGTTGATCACTGCATTTCCCAACCCCTTTGGCAATGGCCAAATCCTGCATCTGCGTTCGAAGTCGCTTGTGAAGCCCGATCTCCTAGTCACAATTGTTGATGTACAAGGCCGGATCGTGGGACAATCCACTTGGCTAGCACACCAACCCACCATCGAATTGGACCTCGGAAGCCTTGCAACGGGAAGTTACCGCGCCATTTTGCAAGGAAAAGGTGCCTTCGGAGCTTTGGCACTCTTCAAGGATCAGAATTAGCAGAATTCTCAGAATTTCCAGAATTACACTTTGTGTTGAATTTCTGAAGCCGAATTTGCAGACTTAGCTTCGCTTAAGTCAGGTTTGTCGGAATTCACAGAATCCAAACTTGTGCTGCTGCGTCTTTCGCCGCATCACCGGATCTAATTCTGAGAATTCGGCAAATTCTGGAAATTCTGCTCAAAAAAATTAGGGGATTCATCCAAATTATCAAGGAATAACAAGGATGGGTTTATTGACAATCAATTAGTTATGAGTATAAATTTTGTTGCATTTTTCTGAAACCCCCTTGTTTCTCCGACATATCTGTTGCTACTTTGTTGCAACATAAAAAGATTGATATGGCAATTCACCTGAGACAGCGCAAGGGAAAAGCGGGCAAAATCTCCCTCTACCTCGACATCTACCACAAGGGCAAGCGGTGGTATGAATACCTCGACATGTACATCGCCGACACCAAGCGGCCTTCCAAGGAGGACAGGGACAAGCTGGCCTTGGCCGAGTCCATCCGCACACAGCGGGAGTATGCCATGATCCTCGACAAGAAGGGCGAGGGGATGCCCAACAAGAAGATGCAGGGCAGCGACTTCGTGGCCTTCTACAACGAAATCCACCTCACCAAGCAAAGCCGACAATGGGACGGGGCCGTGAAGTGCCTTGCGGCCTACACCAAGGGCGAGCCTGTGCCGTTCACCGAGGTCAATGCAAAGTGGCTCCTCGAATTCCAGCGATACCTCTTGGGACGGCTGGCAAACAACACGGCCTTCTATTACATGTGGACGCTTTCGTATGCCCTGAGCCAAGCCGAGCGCGAGGATGTGATCGTTGGCAACCCCTTCAAGAAAATCCGCAAGGAGGACAGGCTCAAGCTACGCAAGTCGCTCCCCAAGTACCTCACCCTCGACGAGCTGCGCTTGCTGGCGAATGCCGAAACCAAGACCAACCCTGAAATTCGGGCGGCGTTCTTGTTCTCCTGCTTCTCTGGACTGCGATGGAGCGACCTGAGCCGACTCAGGTGGTCACAGGTGAAGCGCATATCCACCAAGGACGGCGAAACCTACTACGCCTTGGAAATGCAGATCAAGAAGACCGACATGCCGCTCACGATCCCGATGCCCGACCAAGCCCTGAGCATCCTCGACACACAGCGGGAAATCCCCCACAAGGAGGCCGACCCCGTTTTCCCTTGGTGTGCCGACGGCCCCGAGGACAGGTTCAGGAACAAGCGGGCCAATGTCGTCCTCAAGCGGTGGGCCAAGGATGCGGGGCTGGACAAGTCCCTGCAATTCCACATGGCCCGTCACACCTTCGCGACCATGACCTTGGAGCATGGTGCAGACCTCTACACGGTGAGCAAGCTGCTTGGGCATAGCAACATCACCACGACGACAATCTATGCCAAGGTCGTGGATGATATGAAAAAGAAGGCGGTTATGGGGTTGCCGAGGTTGTGAGGTAGTTATCGGTATTGTCTCCTGCTATACTGCTTTTCAAACAGGCTCGTTCTCACTGATTTTTTTGCAAGGACTTCAATGCCATCGAAGGAAACAGCCAATTCAGTGATTTCAGTCCCCCTTATGTCTATCACCCTAATTCCGTTGTTTGCAAAAAAACTTGGCACTTCACGGATTCCAGTATTGGAAAGATCGAGCTTTTGCCCTTTGACATACTCTCTGAGAAAAGCCTCCTTCTGGAAACTTCGATCGCAACTTTCAAAAAGCACTCTTACTCTCGGGCAATGCAGGTCACGATATGCGGGTTTTCTTGCGATGAATCCATTCAAATCAAGTTGGCCCGCGTGACGTAAAAGAAACTGATTCAGGTCGGAATGTTGCCAATAGAATACATCCGTCTTCCAAACTCCCTCCAATTCCTTCAAGCCCAATACACGTTCTTGAAGAAGTAATTCAAAGAATTTGTCTCCCCGAAAAAGACCATACCGAGGTCTATGGCTTCCACATTTCAGAAGGGAAAGCTGATTCTGAACATAATTGCTGATAGCGGGGGGCTGGTGTTTAACCCAGAACAGAAGTAGTTCCTTTGCAATTATGGCGTCCCTTCTGAATTCAAGGTCATGACGGAATTGAAGTTCCCAAAGTCCTGAAAATGCTTCAAATGGAACACCTTCAATTTTCATCATATCCATCGCCAATCGCTTATCATCGTCGCTTTCCGACCAAAGAAGGTCATGCACCTTATCTCTCATTCGCTTCGCTTCTTCGGTCTTTCCTAGCAATTTCCTTTTTTGGTTCAAACTACTTGATGCCGACATTCTTCTTAATTTGCTCATTTTCTTCAATCCACGCCCCGTTATTGTCTGTCCAATTTAAGTTTCGGAATAATTCATCCTGGATATTCGAGAATTGGGGATTGGATTCGATTTCAGTCCTTTCATAGCAAACAAAGGTGTAATCCGTTGCCTCAGATGCCTTCCTAGCCGCAAAGCTCGGCTCGGAAAATTTGACCTCCATGCAATATAAGAATACGATGAAACCTGTGGTCAAATCCCAATTAGCAAGCGACCATTTCACACCACAAACGTACCCTATTGAACTGCAAGCAGCCATGATTTCAGAGGTAACCTTGAAAAGCCCACCTTTGCAACACGCCAAAAGTATAATTGCATCCTCATTCAGAACCTCAGTTGGGCATAGGATACCCGCAAACTCCCACCATTGGACGAAGAAATTCCCAGCTCCAGTGTTAATTTCAAAGCCGTCCTTGTTCCCATGAGTGCAGAGATAGAGGTAATCAAACCCTTCCCCCACCACATCATATTTTGCGAAGATTGATTCGAGGGAAGTTTCATCAACAAGCTGCTCCTCCACAACCTCCATCATCAGCAGCCTCGCTTGATGGGTTATCAATCCAATTTCGTCACCACAAACATCCTTGCTCCCCTTTAATACCAACAATTTTTTCTTGCGAGTTTCCATTTCCTTATATTTTTCACACGCCTACCAATTGCAAAGGTACGGAATCGGGAACACCCATGCTTCCTATTTGCAGGAACAAGAAGAGCGAAAGCAATCCATCAAGCTGGAGTATCCTCATGTAGAATCCTGTATCGATGAATCGGCAACCGCCGCTTTCCAGAATGCCCTGCATTTTGCCCGGCAGTCCTTCCAGGCACATCAAGCGGTGGGCCAAGGATGCTGGGCTGGACAAATCCCTGCAATTCCACATGGCACGTGACACCTTCGCGACGATGGCCTTGGAGCATGGTGCCGACCTCTACACGATGAGCAAGCGCCTTGGGCATAGCAACATCACCACGACTACGATCTATGCCGAGGTCGTGGATGATATGAAGAAGAAGGCGGTGATGGGGTTGCCGAGGTTGTGAGGGCAAAGTATAAAGAAATCCGCCACATTCATTTGTAGCCAGTTTTTACAGTCTTGTCCAATTTCCGATGGATAATCGAGGCAATAACGAGAACCTCGGTCATTTCTGTCAATTGTGTATCCTCCAATATTTTCGGGCTATGGGCCTTCGGGTTTCGGTACATTCCATAGAAACCCTTGCAAAAATTTGAGAAACCTTTGTGTTCACTCTCCTCGCTCTCACTACGAAGCGAATTAAAGGCAAGCATTGGTTGTTTGCTCGTTCCCAAGGCAAAGCACTCATCAATCAATGGGGCACCGTCAGTGATGTATCCACTCAGGCCACGCAGTCGATTTCCTACACTTTTGGTGATCTCCAAAATGGCGTGAAAATAGTTCTCCTTGAGCCATTCCTCTTCGCAAAACCGAACAATTTCAAAATGAACACCGATTCCATGCACTCTTTCCTTGATTTTCTTCGATCTTTCTTTGGCCTCCGTTATAGTAGTGGCCTTTGAGACTTTCATAGCCTCCCCACGTTTGTTAATCTCGATTCCAAAATAGGCCAAAGATTCATTGATCGCAGATCGATGGGCTTCGAAAATGGCTTCGTCACTATAGCGTTTGGGAGTGATGAAGCCAAAAATAAAGCGCATTACACTATTTCCACATCTGTCTTGCCTTTGCCTTGCTCGCAGAGCTTCAAAGATTCGCATCGACCTCGGTTCATTTCTGTTCACTTCTGAAATTTCAGCCGTTTCGAAGTGCTGGCTAACCTCTCTATGAGATAGGTTTGAGCCGATGAAGTCTGCCAATTTCTTTAGTGTGATGTCATCGAAGGATTCAAACATAGCTTAGTTTATAATTTCCGTCTGGTTTTCCTAATGCCAGTGGTCAAATTTACAAAGAATTGTATCGAAACCATTCTTTCTGTGGTTGAATTCTAAGTCGTAGTTCCAGGCATGGGGCGGTAAGTGATTGAGGTTATCCATTCTAGGAGGAGAACACCTTTTAGCAAGGGCATCTAAAAGGCAGATGTGACCACGTCTTTGACACACTCCCGCCGATGTGGAAAAGTTGGGAATGATTTTTTACCCGTTTGCCCTATTTTTGAGTTTAGGAAATAATATTTTTAGCATGTCCCAAGAAAATAGTTTCGACAATACTGGCAGTGACCAACCAAGTTCACAACCGACCCAAGGTCAGGAACAGACTGTTCAGTCGCCCCCTCCAATGAACGATGTAAGTACCATAGTTGAGGGGAAAAAATCATACGATTACGGCACCGACGATGGCTATCAAAGAGAATAGGATGTAAGCAACCATCGAAATAAGCGAAATTCGCATCGCGAGAGTGAATTTTGCCGCCTTGCCTTCGAGTTCATCTTGGCCACGTCCGATGGAAATGCTCAAATCTCTAGTTCTCTTGTAGGCTGCTAAAGGGTATTGAAAACCCATATTCGCAACTGTTAGCAAGTTTTCCTGAATCAATAGGTTTGGGGAACTCCCTGCGATTGGTAGATCGACGACCCACAAAGCCTTGATACAAATGCCAATGGAAGCAAATAACGCTATCATTGGAAATATTCCAATGTAAAGAATCGCGAAATAAACGCATGCTGGATTCTTATCATAAACAAATCCCGCAAAGGAACCGTAGGCTCCAATGGCAGTAATTTGGAGGCCAATGAGCCAAGAAACCTTGGAGGAAATGGAATCGATATTCGAGTGCAATTGTGCAAGGCAACTTTCTCCTTGGGCCAGCGCCAATTCGTACCACTTTTCATCGATCAAATGGTATTGATCCTTTTTACCAAAATCAATGTTCGGCAATTTGTCTTCATTTTCCATATTCAAAGATAGCGACTCACGCTGATTCAGGTAGATTGTATTTCAACATCTTCAATATCAAAGGGAACCTTTGAAACCTCTCCAGAAAGAGTCGTGGGAATTTTGAGAAGGTTTAAAGGCTGATTCTAGCTGATTTGCATGTGGACAAATGGGGCTTGAATTCGTGGACAGCCGCCATTACTTTTGCAATTGCCGTTTGTGGGCAATGAAGTGGTCGGCAAGATTCAGAAGTTGCCAATCGTTTCGAGTTCTTAAATCGTGCCAAGAGGTACGCAACTTTTCGATTTTCAACGAATGCCCAATTGGGCCAAATATGCTACTTATGCCAAAATTCAAGGTAGGTGACGTGGTTGCTCTGAAAAGTTCACCAGAAAGATGTATGACGATTGACGAAGTGGTGCAGTTCGCCTTTGGTGGGCAAGATTATCAGTGCCTATACTGGACAGAATCCAAAGCAGGAAAAGCATCGCATGTAAATAAAGTCAAGGTTTCTGAGAATGCTTTAATTCTTTGCGTAGCCAAGCCTTGACAATCTCGTCCTTGGAAGGGCTGTAGCAATTTGCAAAGTCTCCAAAATGTTTGACGATTTTGATATTCAAGATTGTTTGAATTCTCTAGCTAACATTAGATCCGGCGAAGAGTTGAACACTAAACCCAATGTGTATCAACGTGCAGAATCCTGTATTAACCTGTATAAACCTGGATGATCCTGTATCAATGAATCGACGGTAGCCGTTTTCCGCAATGCCCTGCCTCTTGCCGAATGACCCTGCGCTGGAAATTTTCTGGCCGAGCGGACTTGTCAATGCAGAACTCCCAAACCAAGGGAACCAAACACCCAACCGCACCCTCCCAGCGCCGTGCGATCCGGCGGTTGAGGCATCGCCAGAGGTTGAAATACTCTACCTTTCTCTACAAATAACTACCGAAATCTACATTCCTTCCATCGGAGTCAAGGAAAAAGGGCAGTCTTGGGGGAATTGTCCTCGAATTTGCCGTGCAGCCCTTTCCCAGCATGAAAATCTATACAAGAATATACAATTCTATACAGTTTTTGCAATGCTTTGAAAAGGATTCGACACTCTTACAGTTAGAAGCCACCAAATCCGTGAATGCAATGGAAATCACTCCCAAAACAATCAAATCACTCCCAAACTCTCCCTTTTTTTCACAGGGGCCGTGACGGATTGCTATCGTTGCGGGACATGGCTGCTTGAATGCGGAAACTATCCAAATGTATCCAAATATATTCCAAAATATCCCTTTTTCACCGAGAGCCATTGGGGAATGGGTAATGTTGGGGAAAGTGCAACGCATTCGATGCAGTGGGCGGAATGAAC
>JANMIM010001276.1:0-2523 GCA_031375795.1 Bacteroidota bacterium | reverse complement strand
GAGACCAAGACGCCCAGACGGATCGTTTTCGCCAAGGCGTTGATGTCTTCCATGGCCCGCACATTGATCGGAAAGGCCACCGTGATGTCGGCCCAGCCGTCGGCCGCGAAGTACCGGGCCATCTCAATGGAACTCACCGTGATGCGGTCCACGCCCGATTCACGGAACCAGCGCCCGATCTCGCGGCTTTGGTGGGTTTTGAAATGCGGACGCAGTGCAATGCCCATCGCGGCAACGCGTGCAACCATGCTACGAATGTTGTCGCGCACCGTCGGGCGGTGGATCATGAGCGTGGGATGGCTGACCCATGGCCAAGCCCCGTGGTCGATCTGAACTTCCTTCATGCCACCAATATCAATTTTTTCCGCCAAAGTTTGATTTATTACAAAAACCTGACGTAAGTTTGCGCCGTGCCTCTTTAGCTCAGTTGGTTAGAGCGGTTGATTCGTAATCAGCAGGTCGGGGGTTCGACTCCCCTGAGAGGCTCTTGGAAATCAAGCCCTTACAGCGTCGAAGTTGTGAGGGCTTTTTTCATTTGCATACAATTTGCACACAATCCTCAGCTTGGCTAGTGTCGGCAGCAACTTCTCATTATTGGCAAGAAGCTTTGAGGCTGATCGAGGCTGCAGAGATATGAAGGCTCACGGCTTTCCTAAAGTCATTGCAGGCCTCGGTGTTGTGACCGAGCAGGTGATGCATCACGCCACGTGAGTGATAGGCCTCGCCGTATTTCGGATTGAGTTTGATGGCTGAGGTGAAGTCCGTGATCGCTTCGGCGGTATTGCCGAGCTTGTTTTTACAAAATGCCCTGTGATAATAGGCTACTTCGTCCTTGGGATCGAGTTTGATCGCCGTCGTCAGATCCTTCATGGCGCCTTCGTATTGCTTGAGTTCATATCTGGCAATCCCTCGGTTGTGATAGGCAATGGCATACCCAGGATCGATGGAGATGGCTTTGGTATAGTCATCGATTTCTCCTGCGTAATCTTGGCGCGAACTTCTGATAATGCCTCTGCGGATGTAGGCACCTTTGTATTTTGGGTCAAGTTTTATGGTTTTTGAATAATCGTCCAATGCTCCATTGTAATCCAAGAGGGCATCCTTGATGCATCCTCTGCCAAAATAGGCGTTTGTGTATGTGGGATCAATTTTAATGGCACTTGAGTAATCGGCGATTGCTCCGATTCGATCATTTAAGAAATCTCTTTTGAGGCAAGCTCGGTTATAATAGGCTTTTGTGTATTCGGGATCAACTTTGATGGCACTTGAGAAATCTGCGATTGCTCCAATGGTATCATTTAGAAAATCTCTTTTGAGGCATGCCCGGTTATAATATGCCCAGGCATATTCCGAATCGTAGGCAATTGCTTTGTCGTAATCACCCTTGGCCCCCACGTAATCTGCAATACCGGTCTTTGAGATTGCGCGATGGTAGAAGGCCTGCGCGTCCATCGAATTTCTTGAGATGACCGCATCAAAATCAGGGATTGCTGCAGCGAATTCATTCATTTCAAATTTCAAAATTCCGCGGTTGAAATAGGCCTTTTGGTATTCAGGGTTGATTTCCAGAGCTTTGTCGTAATCGCGCAGCGCGCCTTCATAGTCTTTGAGCACTTTTTTCGCGACCCCTCGTGAATTGTAGAAAACATGATCGGTCGAGTCAAGTTGTATGGCTTGGTCAAAGTCTGCCAAGGCGAGTTGTGTTTCGCCCAGCGCGTGCCATGCCAGTCCGCGATTCGAATAAATGTCGGCATCCTCGGGCAAAAACAGCATAGCCTTGCCATAGTCGGCAATGGCCCCTCGATCGTCTTTCATCAGATATTTGAGGTAGGCGCGACGATGGTAGGCCACGGCATTCGTGGTGTCCAGGCTGATCGCCTGCGAGTATGCAAGCAGCGCCTCCTCCTCCTGATCGAGGTAGCGCAATGAATCTCCCTTCAGCACCCAATCAGATACTGTTTGACCTCGGCAAGCAATACCCAGGAAGAGCGCTGCGATGATCAATGCAATTGTTTTCATACGGGCATCTGTTGAACTTTCAATCCGCTACTTGCAAAAGATGGCGATCTCCTGATCGGAGACCTCGGCGCCAAGTGACTTGGCAGTTTTCATGTCCTTGCATGCCTGGGCTGTAAGGCCGGCCCTTTGTTCAGATACGGCACGCATCACGTACAGGTAGCCATCTGCTGGCGAAAGCCGGATGGCTTCTGAAAGGTCTGCAACGGAGCCATCGAAATCATTCAATTCATACTTGCATTGGGCACGATCCATGTAGGACCTCCAATCGTCTGGGAACCCTTTGATCGCAATGTCAAAATCAGCGATGGCGCCTTGGAGGTCTTTCATCCCCAATTTGGCCTTGCCTCGCTGCGAATGGATGTTTCCCGTGCTTTTGGTAAGCACAATGGCCTGGCCAAAGTCGTCCACGGCGAGTAGGTATACCTTCAGTGCAAGCGCCATATTCCCTCGTTTGAGATAGAAGGCTCCTGTCGATGGGGCTAGCTCGATCGCTTTCCCGTAAGC
>JANMIM010000276.1:0-2098 GCA_031375795.1 Bacteroidota bacterium | reverse complement strand
GGCAATACCTTCAGCATCAGCAACCTCGGCATGTATGGCATCGAGGAGTTCACAGCCATCATCAACCCGCCGGATGCATGCATTTTGGCAGTCGGTGCCATCCGTGAGGTGCCCGTCGTGAAAAACGGAGCCGTCGTGCCTGGCAAGACGATGAAGGTGACCCTGAGCTGCGACCACCGCGTGGTCGACGGCGCCGTGGGCTCGGCCTTCTTGAAGACCTTGAAGGAATACTTGGAGCAACCGATGCGGATGTTGATCTGATCGGGTTGATTTGAAGAATATGAAATCCCGGGTGGCTAAGCTGTCCGGGATTTTTTTCACCTTCATTCTGGGAAACCTGCTCTCAATTTCCAGCATTATCTAGCCAGGAAACGCACTGGAAGTCCCCGCGAGAATCAGTGAATTCTGCCCCTCGCAATTTCACACCGATTTCGAGCACTCTCCTCAATTCACATCGGGGCCATTGCATCGGAGGCCAATTGAATCAGAATTCGTGTTGGCCCTCTCTCGGAAAACATCTATCTTGGAGGAATGCGCAACCATTTTCTCCCTCGCCTCATTTTCCTCCTGACCCTGTGCCTAGGTGCGACGCTTTGCCTTGGAAGTCCAATGCTCAAGGCTGCACCCGCCGACTCGATTGCCCCGCCTTTGCGGGTGTTGTCTTGGAACATCTACATGCTCCCCAAGTTTGCAAAGATCACCGGCAAGCGGCAACGTGCAGCCCTGATCGCGATGAAGATGAAGGCGGAGCAGGTCGATATCCTCGTGTTTCAGGAGGCGTTTTTGGAGGATGCGCGACGCATCCTGCGCAATGAGCTGCGGGCTTTTTTCCCATACGAATACGGCCCGGCCAATGAAAAATTCTCCATCAAGACCAACTCCGGGATTTGGGTGCTGAGCAAGGTCCCCTTGAAGGTGCTGGAGGAGATCGATTACACGGAATGTGTGGGATTTGACGATTGTTTTGCACGCAAGGGGGCGCTCTTGCTGGAAGGCAGAACTGGCAGGTCGAGCCAACCTTTTCAGTTGCTCGGCACCCACTTGCAGGCCGGCGGCCCGCCTGCCGTGCGCCAAAGCCAATTGGACGAATTGCGGAACCTCCTGGATCGGCACCGCAGGCCGGGCATGCCGCAGGTCATCTGCGGCGACATGAACACCGCACAGAGCGACACCGCCCACTACACCGACATGCTGCGTCGGCTCGACGCGCAAGACGGCCCCCTCGAAATCAGCCTCGTCGCAACCACAGACGGCTACCCCAACGACCTGCACGCCGACGGCGTGCGCAATTTTCGCATCATCGACTACGTCTTGATTCGCCCCAATGGACGGCGAAATACCAGCGCCATCCGCCGCATGTACAACCTACAAGCCCAATGGTCGCCGCAGCACAGAGACCTGAGCGACCATTTCCCCATCTACGCAGAAGTGTGGTGGTGAATAAATAAGTGGGGAGGCCCACAAGCAAGAAGCATGCGAGGGCCAACAAACAAAACCCAAGAATTCAACCCAAAAGGCCGATTCTGAAAATTCAGTAAATTCTGCTAATTCTGATCCTACTTGATGGCAAAATCGAACTGCGTGATCTTAAAGGCCTCTTTGGGCACCTTGTAGGAGATCGTGAAGTTCTGCATCCCAGGCAACTCACCCTTGAGCTTGGCGACCACGTCTTTGTGGTCCTTGAGCGCGAGGTCCTTGCCGAGCGGACGGCTGATCATCGAGAGCAAGCGCCAGCTGGGTAGCACGTCTTGGATGTTCTCCAGTGTGCGCCAAGTGTCGATGGCGACCGCAGCCTTGTCGAGGCGGCTCTTGGGCATGCGCATCCACATCTCGGGCGACATCTGCGTCACCTGCTTGGCCATGCGGGTATATTGGGCCTTGCCGTCTTCGTTCACAAAGATGCTTTCACCTTCGATTTCAGAAGCAGCAGGCAATACGATGTCGATTTTGTCCATGCCGGGCACATGGTTGGTGGCGTGCGCGATCACCGTGAGGTGTTCGTGCTTCACCGCAGCCACTGCTTGGAGGGCGACCGTGTCCTCGAGCATGTAGATGAATTTGAATTCGCCCTCGTGGAGGCGACGGGTGAGGTCGAGCA
>JANMIM010001268.1:0-7511 GCA_031375795.1 Bacteroidota bacterium | reverse complement strand
GAAGGCCTGCATCCCTTCGGTCACGGGCACACGAAAGTCCTTTTCGCCATGGATCACGAGGATCGGCGTATTCCAGTTGCCGACAAATTTGTGGGGGCTGTGCTCCACGTAGGTCTTGGGCTGTGGCTTGTCGTAATAGGCCCCTTTCATGTCCCAATTCGCAAAAAACATCTCCTCCGTCGAACCATACCAGCTCTCGAGGTTGAAGAGTCCGCAGTGGGAAATGAAGGTTTTGAAGCGGTTTTTGTGGACGCCAGCGAGGTAATACACGCTGTAGCCGCCGTAGCTTGCGCCCACGGCACCCATTTTGGAGGCATCGACATAGGGCTCCTTGGCGATGTCGTCGGTCGCGCTCAGGTAGTCCTTGATCGGCTGACCGCCCCAGTCGCCGCTGATGTCGTCGTTCCAAGCCTGCCCAAAGCCGGGCAAGCCGCGACGGTTCGGGGCGATCACGATGTAGCCGTTGGCGGCCATGAGCTGAAAATTCCAACGGTAGCTGAAAAACTGGCTCACAGCACTCTGCGGACCACCTTGGCAGTACAACAGCGTCGGGTATTTCTTGGCCGGATCAAAATCTGGCGGATAAATCACCCAAGCGAGCAGTTCCTTGCCGTCGCTCGTCTTGACCATGCGGGCCTTCACATCGCCCCAATTCACGCCCTTGAGCAGCTCCTGGTTCACAAACGTCAATGCACTTTGCTCGCCTGTGTTGGGGTTGATCGTGTAGAGTTCTGTCGGGTAAGACATGGAGGTCAGTTCGCCGAGGAGCACGCCCTTGGCGACGTGCACGCTGCCCCAATTGTGGTCTCCCTCGGTCATCTTGCGCAATTTGCCGCCCTCGACCTCGATGTTGTAGACCTGCACGGTGCCGGCGACATCGCTCGTGAAGTAGATGCTCTTGGAGTCGGCAGACCAAGCCATGTTGCCAGCGGCGCGGTCCTTGTCCTTGAGCAATTCGCTCTTGGCACCCGTGGCGATGTCGAGGATGAAGATGCGGTTGCGGTCGCTTTCAAAGCCTGCACGCTCCATGCTGAGCCAAGCCATCTTCTTGCCGTCGGGTGAGTAGAGCGGTTCGACGTCGTAACCCAGCATGCCTTGGGTGAGATTCTTGGTTTGGCCGGATGCGAGGTCGTAGGAATAGAGGTCGCTGTCTGTGCTGACGACATAGTCCTTGCCGACTTTTTTCTTGCAGGTGTACACGATGGACTTGCCATCGGCGCTCCAGCCGATCTGCTCGCCGCCGCCCATAGGATTGAGCGGGGAGTCAAATTTCTCGCCGGGCATGATGTCGGTGGCCGTGCCGACCTTGCCTGCCTCGTAATCGGCGACCATGACGTGGCTGTAGGCATAGTCATGCCAGGCATTCCAGTGGCGGTAATCGAGGTCATCGATGATGCGGGCCTTGGCGAGCGGCAAGTCGGGGTACACCTCGGCGGGCGTTTGGTCGAGCTTCACGTCTTGCGTGAACGAGACATGCTTGCCATCGGGGGCATAGGCAAAGTTGCCGATGCCGTCGGGGATGTCGGTGACCTGTGTGGGCATGGTGCCATCGGGGTTCATTTCCCAGAGCTGCATGGAGCCCGACTTGGCACTGAGGTAGCCGATCTTGAGGCCATCTGGACGCCAGAGGGCATTGTATTCGCTCTCGGGTGTCTCGGTGAGGCGCACGACCGAGCCAGATTTGATGGCATCCTTGCCCTTGTCGCCCGGCAACTTGAGCCGCAATTTGTACAGGTCGCGGTTGCCCTTGTTGGCGGCGAGGTCGTAGTAGGTCACGCCAAAGATCACGGTGGAGCCATCGGGGGAGACATCCTCCTCCGAGATCCGGCCCATTTTCCAGAGCAATTCAGGTGTGAGTTGGGTCTGGGCATTCATAGCCAGCATTGTCCCAAGTCCTAATACCAAACAAGCAATGCGTTTCATCATTTTTCAAAATTTGGAAAGCAAGTTAATCATTACCGCTGCCTGAAACAGCAAAAGGCTACAATTTTAGCAATTCCTCCCCCCAGGAGCAGAATTTTCAGAATTTGCAGAATTCACCCAATGGGTGAATATTGGAGCTGGATTTTCAGAATTCGGAGAAACGCAAGTTCAGCGCAGCTAATTCACCGAATGGGTGAATTCTGAGCGTAGTTGGTGAGTTTTGATTCAACACCAACTTCAATTCTGCTAATTCTGAAAATTCTGCTAATTCTGTGAATTCTGTTTCCATAAATAGCCTTGGAACCACATCTCGACCTTGCCTGGTTTTTGGGCGGATGGCGGGAGGCCGAATTTGAGGTTTTTCTGACTGAGCACTACCGTCTTGTACCCGCTGAGCTTGCCGTCGGGTTGCAGGAAATGGTAGCTGAAGGGCTTGCCATTCTTGAATTTCGTGGAATCGAGGGCCATGGCGGCTGGATCGATTGTAACCCACAGTGTATCGCCGCGCGACGCTACATCAAAGGTGGGCTGGGGCTCGGCCGTGTCGGGCTGCAAGGCCTTGACCGCATCGAGCACGCCATAACCGAGGGCGTAGTCGAAATAGGGATAGGTGTTTCCGGCAGCCATGATGCGGTTCTTGATTTGCATGTTGGACTCATTGGGCCAGCGCTGCATGATGCAGGCGGCCATGCCGGCGACGATGGGGCAGGCAAATGAGGTGCCGCCGATGGGCCGGTAACCGCCCTTGGCCGTGGCGGCCAGCACGTAGCCGGGGCCCGAAATCTCAGGTTTCAGCAAGCCGAGCGCGTTGGGACCAAAGGACGAGAAGGTCATGCGGTAGGCAAACATGGGATAGGAACCGCCGACCGTGAGCACCGAGTCGGCATCCGCGGGCGCGCCGATGTAGTGAAATTTGCCCCTGCCCTCATTGCCCGCGCTGTTCACGACCAAGATGCCCTTACGGGCGGCCATGGCGGCGGCCCGGCTCACGAGTGTCTTGCTGCCCGTCATGTCTGCATAGGAATAGCGCGGATGGGTGTAGCCGAGCGAGCTGCTGATGATGTCGGCGCCGTTGCGGTCGGCCCACTCGGCAGCTGCCAGCCAATTTTCCTCCTCGCTCACAGGCTCGCGCAGGTTGCGCTCCGTGCGCGCGAGCAGGAACTCCGCGTCCACGGCAGCGCCGATGCGCTTGCCCTCATACATGCCCGCGATGCAGCTCAAGACCGCAGTGCCGTGGGCACTGTGGGCATAGACCTGCTCGTCATCGCCCACAAAGTCGTGCGTGAGCTTGATCTGCTGCCCCTTGCGCAGGTGTGCAAAGGCCATGTGCGTATCGGTGCCCGAAAAGCCGGCGTCAAAGACCGCAATCCGCAGCCCCATGCCACTCAGTCCCGCATCCTCCAGTGCCTGCATGTGCACCAAATCGCGCTGGTTCCCAAACAGCGTGTGGTGCATGAGGCTGTCGTCCTTGGTCACTTCATCCGCCCCATCTTGCGCCAACATCATGGACTGCACTTCCATCGGCGCCACCTCGGCCACAAATGGCAGGTCTGCGACGGCACAGGCCTGCTCAGGTGTGGCCTCCACGGCGAGCGCATTGAACCAACGTGTGGCGTGGCGCGCCTCGGTCACCAAATGCGTCACGGCGGCGACATATCCCGCATTGACTGGAAAATCTTCCCACATGGGAAATGGGATGCCCAAGGCAGCCCGCCGGGACAGTGCCTTTGCGTCAAACTCGCAGGCAGGTGAGCAGGAAAGGTCCTTGTCGCTGAAAAATACCCAGTAGCCAACGGTTTTGATCGTCTGCGATGCGGCGACCAGTGTGCTGAAGGTAAAGAGCAGGACAATCAATAATTTTTTCATGGATGTAGGCAAAACTATGCAATCGAAATCTGCAATTGGCTGTGGAATGCTCCCAGAATTGTGCAAATTTGCATGGAATGCAATCAAATTCATAGTGGTTGGCATTCGAGGAAATGAAACGGATTTGGATGGCTGCCTTGTGCATGGTATGGCTTGCGGGTTGCGCAGGCACGATGAAGGTCGAGAAAACCACGACCCAAGTCTGGCATGGAGGCGCAGCAGGCTCAGGCGGCGGCAAGAACTACAAGGTCTATGTTTCCAAAGCCGCCAGCATGGAAGTGACCTTTGACAAGGTCTGGATTGGAGACAGGGAACGCGGATGGCTGCCCGACTTCCGGGTATTGTACCCCGAGGTGGCCGATCGCCTGCGCAACCATGTCGCTCCCAAGGGCGTAACAACATTTACGGTCGAGTTTGCGGAGGTTTATCCCGGTCAACCGAACCCCCGAGGCGAGCCCAGGCCCACGGTCGTGAAGCCCTTTGACATTCCTCCGAGCGACCTTCCCGAGTCATTTGACAAGGGAGCTGTGATATATTACCGCGTCGGGAACAACCCTGGTGTCTGGGTAGTTACCGAAATGGAGATTCTGGAACCACTGAATTA
The DNA here is from genome assembly GCA_031375795.1 of Bacteroidota bacterium. Classification (GTDB taxonomy): domain Bacteria; phylum Bacteroidota; class Bacteroidia; order J057; family JADKCL01; genus JADKCL01. The sequence goes on along the minus strand of JANMIM010001268.1, from coordinate 3,118 downwards.
CCCTTGAGTGGAAAATGAGACCAGAAATGGCATTTGATTTGTGATCATACACTTCCCACAGACGGCGGGACATTTGAATGAAAAGATACTTCCTAATACCACTTGCCTTGTTGTCGATGCTGGTCGCCATGCCCGCCAAGGCTTCGCATATCGCTGGCGCAGAGCTGGTCTACAGTTGTTCGGGAAACAACAATTATCACATCAAGCTCAAAATGTACAGGGACTGCTCCAGCCAGACCCAATTCGACGACCCGCTGTTGCTGTATATTTTCAATGGAAATGGGAGCGTGCATTCCACCTATGACATTCCGATTCCAGGCAGCACACCCGAGATCGTTCCCGAAAACTGGAGCGCCTGCGTAGGAACCCCCTACAACATCTGCGTCCAGGAAGGCACCTATGAAATGGACGTACAGTTGCCTCCCAGCGGTGCTGGCTACGACATCGGCTGGTCACGGTGCTGCCGAAACTACGTGATTACCAACCTGCTAGCACCTCAATGTGAAGGCATCACGTTTTTGGCGCACATACCTGGATCGGGACTGGCATCTTGCAACTCCATGCCGGTGTTCAGGAACACGCCATCCATTTTCCTTTGCGCCGATGAAACCTACTATTTTGACTACTCTGCCGTGGATGTCGATGGAGACAGCCTGGTCTACTCGCTTTCCAACCCTTATACCGGCACCAATTTCGGGGGTCTCGGCACCCAAGCCCAAGGTTTGAACGGCTGCGGTGGCACATTGCCCCCCTCGCTGGACGTGAGCACCAACCCGATGGGGCCTCCCCCCTACCAGTTTGTTACCTTTGCCCCAGGATTTTCCTATTTGAATCCGTTCGGGCCAGGTGGATTTGCCAACATCAACCCGGCCACCGGTTACATGGCGGCCTTTCCAGCCAATCCAGGGATCTTTGTGATGGCCGTCTCCGTGAAGGAATACCGCAACGGTAACCTGCTGAGCGAAAACAAGCGTGATTTCCAGTTTCATGTGATCTCCTGTCAGCCACAGGGCGCGCCGCCAGCGATCACCCACAATTTTGGCGGCCTCAATTCCAACGGAGACACGATCATCGTATCGGCAGGGCAATCGTTTTGTTATACCTTCAACGTGAGCGATGCCGTCGGCAGTGCGATCCAAGTGACGCCGCTGAGCGTGAGTTTTGGTGGCAACGGGGGCTTCCCGCCGCCCTACGCCACGATCCAGGTGAGCGGTTCCACGCCGCCGGTATCGGGGACCATTTGCTGGTCGCCCTCATGTTCCTATTCCGGCAACGTCGTGCCGATGATCATCAGCGCCCGCGACGTCAACGACTGCCCCAATTACAACATCGTCTTTGACACCGTCTGGGTGCGCATCGACCCGCCCATCGTAGCACCGCCCGTGGTCTCGATCAATCCTGGTTCACTGCCGATGAATGGAGACACGATCATCTTGCCCGTCGGCCAGAATTTCTGCTTCGACTTCACGGTCGTCGATACCAATGGAGGCGGCGACCTATTGGGGCAATGCCTCTTGCAGGACGTGTCGGGCAATATGCTGGGGCAGGTACACTCGGTGACCACGAGCATCGTCGGCGACACCTTGTTTGGCACGGTTTGCTGGCAGACCTTTTGCAATTACGGCTATCTCTACATGTTTGTCGTGAACGGCATTGATGATTCGCAGTGTCCACCCAACAATGTGAACCGTGACACGATCTATCTGCGGGTGCCATTTCCCGACAACCCTGCTCCTGTGCTCAGCAGCGACATTTCCCAAAACCCCACCATCGGCGACACCATCCTGGCGAATGTCAACGAAGGCTTTTGTTTCCTGTTTTCGGTCGTCGATACCTCCTTTGGCGTGGGGCAATCGGTGGCCTTTGATGTGACGGTGTACAACCAATCAGGTGGGGTGATCCTGAACAATCCCGTGACGTATTCGGTCTTTGGAAACAGCGACAGCATCGGTGGAGAGATTTGCTGGACACCGAGATGCGCCAATGTGGACCAATTGATCATGATCGTCGTGCGTGGAGACCAGGAAAATGCCTGCAACCTGCACAACTATGACTCCGATACGATTTGGGTCAGGGTCGATGAACCTTTCAAACCTGTGCCGCTCATCAGCCATGACTTGGGCCCCAATTTCCCAGGCAATACGACGGTCGATGTCAGCGACGATGAAACGTTTTGCTACACGTTTCAATTGATAGACACCGTCACGCCCACCTTTGTGCAGTACACGATCGAGGTGCTGTATGCGAATGGGGTGCCGTTTACCGGGACACCGCCTTTGCTGGCCTATTCGACCCAAAACGATAGCGTGCTAGAAGGAACGATCTGCTGGACAGTGCCTTGTGAATTGTCCAATCAAGAATTCCGTATTGTGATGACGGGCCGAGACACGTTTGATTGCCGGGCTTCCAACACCGTCTACGATACCGTGTTGGTGCGCCATATCGACAATCCGCCGTCTCAGCTCACTTTTTGCAATGCCACCGTGGACGAAAGCGACGCATCTGTGACGCTGAGCTGGGAAGCGCAGCTGGAAAGCGATGTAGTGGGATTTGTGATCTATCGCCGCCGCGATGATCAAGCTGCATTTGTGGTGCACGACAGCATCTTCACATTGGCAGGCAGCAGCTACATCGACACCCGCGACGTGCTAGCCGACGACCATAGCTACTGCTACCGCATGTCGGTGATAGATCGCTGCGGATTGGAGTCGATTGTCTCTGATGAGATTTGCACGGTTTTGCTGGATGCGGATCCCGTTGATTATTCCGCTGCCATCCACTGGACGGAATTTGTAGGTTGGGGCGTCGGCGCCGTGCAATATGACATCTGGCGCGGATCGCCGATCGAGGGTGGATTTCCCTCGACGGCTTGGCAGACGACCCTGCCTGGCTTCCTGTCGATCGTGGACAATGAAGCAAGCAGTGCCCGGCTCTGCTACCGTGTAAGGGCGATCAGCGATGGCAACGGATGCGCCGAGTTCTCCCAATCCAACGAGGTCTGCGTGAACTTCCCTCCGACCCTGTATGTCCCGACGGCCTTCACTCCCAATGGCGACGGCCTCAACGATTTCTTCTCCTCCTTTGGTGAATTTGTCGAGATCTTCAAAATGGACATCTA
>JANMIM010001261.1:0-3098 GCA_031375795.1 Bacteroidota bacterium | reverse complement strand
GGCCCATTTTGCCTCCGGTGGCCAAGCCTTTGCTTACATGGCCTTATGTGGCGACAGCAGCCTTGATGTTGCTATGGGTGATGCCACAAACGACGCATGCCCAGCGACCCGTAGCGAACGTGAGTGTCCAGTCTAGCCTGTCTTCCAGAACCAAGCTGCCCGCACCAACACCCGTCCCGAATGATTCTACCTTCATCCTCAAAGGCCAAGTGGTCAATGCCGAGACGGGAGAGGGGATTCGCTTCGCGTTTTTGTTCCTCAGGGCCATCCGTGTCGCGGGCCAGGCTGATGAGTCGGGGCGATTTGCCCTGAAAATCCCCTGTGAGAAGTTGCGCGACAGCCTCCTGCTCGAGGTCAGCGCGGCAGGTGCCAAAGACAGCGTGCTCATCTCGATGCCGTTGGACGCACAAGAATTGGAGATCGCGGTCGCACTGGAGCAAGACGGCATGTTTTTTCTAGGGGAATTTGTGGTTGAGCCTGCCGCAGTGCCAGTGACAGAACCCAAAAAGGGCCGTACAATTACCTCTGGTAAGCCCACACGTTGATGAGAAATTGGCTAACTTAGCACGAGACCCAATAGCAAAGATCCATGCCACGAAAAAAACACATCCTGCTCAGCATCCCGCAGCCCTGCGAGGAGGGTCGCAGCACAATGCATCCCGTGGGCAAGGACCAGTTTTGCGGGAAATGCCAGAAGGTCATCATCGATTTCAGCGGGATGAGCGATGGCGAGATCGGGCGGATTTTGTCCCAGCCCAATGCGCCGAGTTGTGGACGCTTCCGAAGGAGCCAATTGGATCGGCCGATTGCGTATGAAGGCTTGGCGGGGTCGCGCTCGTGGCCGCGCCTCGCAGCAGGTGCGGTTGTGCTGATGTTCGCGATGCCGCATGCCTTGCTGGCGCAGGCGCCTGCAAGTGTGGGCAGCGCCTACGTGGACCCGGCGCGCCCGGTGGCGCAGCAACCTTCTGACTTGGGCATGCCGCTCCCCTCGGAAGGCGACACTTCAAGGGTCCTGAAAGGTCACCTGCTGCAAGCGATGACCGGCTTGCCCCTCCGATTTGCCAAGGTTGCCAATCAAGAGCTGCGCTTTGAGGTTGCGACCAATGACAGCGGTTTTTTCATGATCCAGTTGCCGCCGACCTTCCAGTTGGATACCTTGGATTTGCTCATTGACTGGGAAGGCGATTTGCATGCGATCCAGGTCAGCTTGGATCGATCGGTGCGCGAAACCCAGGTGACGCTTGCCTTGGAGATGCAGGAAGTGTTGCTGGACGGGGTCATGGTCCGCGACATTGAACCAATCAAAAACGTTTCCAAAAAAGGTCGTCGATGATCACATCCGCCATGCGTCGCAAGAAATCCATCCAAATCCATGTCCCCCAACCTTGCCAGCAACCTTGGTCCGAGATGCGCGCCGAGGGGAATGGAAGGTTTTGTGACCATTGCCAGCAGACGGTGATCGACTACACGGCGATGGGCGATTCAGAGTTGGCGCGGGAACTTGCCAGGCCCGGCACCTCCACTTGCGGACGGTTCAGGCGGAGTCAGCTCAATCGACCGATCGTGCTGCCAGCCGATCGGGCTGGGTATCCATGGCCGCGCTTGGCTGCAGGTGCCGCCTTGCTGATCTTGGCCCTGCCGCATGCCCTGCTCGCTCAGTCGGTTCCGAATCGGCTGGCAGAAGTCACGGTGCTTGCAGGTGGCCCCAATTTGTCTGGCGGAATGAAGCAGCCGACCCGGAAGAGCAGTAAGCATTTGCTCTCGGGAACGGTGATCAATGCCGAAACAGGCGAGCCGATCCAATGGGCCGCAGTGGGCTTCGACAGCATCACGGATTGGGCGCGTACCGATAGCCTCGGGCGTTTTTCGCTCATGTTGCCATTGGAGCTTTTGCCAGACTCCTTCGACCTGAAGTTTCGCATTCCCCACATGATGGAAGAAAAGCGGCTGGCGTTGCAACAGGCGTCCTTGCCCTCAGAATTGACCTTTGCGGTGATGGTCGAGGAAGAAATCATCACAGGGGCGAAAGCGAGGGTGAAATTGGAGGACATTGGGCCCAGCGTGGATGTGATCAAGCGACCAGAGCAAGTGGATTCCATTTTCCCGCTGAGGCGCAAGAAAAAAACGAATTGAAACAAGGGATTTTTGAAAGTAAACAATGAATCGGAAGCAAATGGCACGGGAAAAATTCATCCAACTACACGTCGACCGGCCCTGTGAGCAAGCTTGGTCAGAAATGCGCCCCGAGGGCAATGGTAGGTTTTGTGACCAATGCCAAAAGACGGTCGTCGACTTTCAAGAAATGAGCGATTCAGAGATTGCGCGTATTTTGGCCCTGCCCAATGCCCCGACTTGTGGACGGTTTCGCCCCTCGCAACTGGAGCGCCCGCTCCCGGTCTACGAACCGATGCGGCAGCTCAGTTGGCCACGGTTGGCTGCCGGGGCAGCCTTGTTTGTGCTGGCCATGCCGCACAGCCTGCTCGCCCAGGCATCAGGCAATTCGTCAGCCATCCCCAAGGATTACACCGCTCAGCTCAAATCGGTGACGGATGCCCCGAGAAAAACACCGTGGGTGCCCGTTCCTGAATCCAGCAATGTCAAGGATGCCCCGATCGAGGATCCCTGCAGCTATGCCTTGAGTGGCCGCGTGATCGACGTGAACTCTGGCGAGCCGTTTCTGGGCGCCGAGGTACGCTATACGCGATTGATGCAGCCTGTCCTCACCGACAGCAAAGGGGATTTCAGCATGTTGCTGCCGCTCAACGAATTGTCTGATACGATTCTCCTGCGCATCGCATTGCCCTATGAAGGGGGCGACAAGGAATTGTTGCTGTTCAAAAACGACCTCCCGACGACCAAGATCACGATTGCGTTGCAGCGCAACCCTCCTAGGCCCATCATGGGTGGCATCGGTGCGCGTCCCAGCCGCCGATGAAGCAGCGCAATGCCTCCAGGGGGGAAGATCAAGATTCCACTGTGCATCCCCCACACCTTTGCGCTCACACCGCTTTCAACTGTAACCCGATTCCATTCTCCCAGACATGAAGCACGCGCTACCTCTGAGCTTTCTCCTCGCTCTCACACTCTCACTCACACTC